>CALXMJ010000028.1 GCA_944389445.1 uncultured Victivallales bacterium
GTCAGGAAAAGTCCGTCTCCCGCCCGTGTGAATGCAACATAAGCGATGCGCCGCTCCTCTTCGATATCCCTGCGGTCGCGGCTCCGCTGCGAGGGAAAAATACCCTCGTTCAGCCCGCAGACGAACACATACGGGAACTCCAGTCCTTTTGCCGCGTGAATTGTCATCAGCTTCACGCTGTCGGCACGTTCCCGCCTGGACAGATCGGTAAACATGGCGATTCGGTTCAGGTAGTCGGCAAGGGAGGTGGTCTCCCCGGCGTCCTTTTCGAAATCGTCGATGGATTCCTTCAGTTCGGCGACGTTGTTTTTCCGGTCCTCGTCCCCCCCGGCCAGGAGTTCCGCCTCGTATCCCGTTTGTTTCAGCATGAAATCCAGCAGATCGGAGACAGGCACATGATCGACCAGCTTTTCGCCTTCCAGAACAGCGGAAAGAAAGCCGGACGCGCCGGTTTTTGCAAAAATCCGGTCTCCGATATTCCGTTTGAACGCTTCGAACAGAGAAATGCCGCTTTCCGCCGCCCGCTCCTTCAGAAAAGCGATTCTGGTTTTGCCGATTCCCCGCGAGGGCAGATTCACCACGCGCAGAAACGAAAGATCATCGTGAAATGCCAGCAATCGCAGATAACTCAGGCAGTCTTTGATCTCTGCACGGGAATAGAACTCCGTTCCGTTGAACAGAGTGTACGGGACCTTGTTCCGCACAAACGCCTCCTCAATCGAACGCGAAACATAATTTGCCCGGTAGAGAACGGCGATATCCGGAAATTCGACTCCGAACTGCTCATGCAGGCTCAGGATTTTTCCTGCGATCCACCAGCCTTCCTCCTTTGCCGTGCGCGCATGGTGGTGCAGCACCCGGAACGAAGAATTCCTGACAGGAAAAAGCTCCTTCTCTATCCGGTTGACATTGTGCCGGATCAGCGAATTGCTGACGGAAAGAATCGACGGACAGGACCGATAGTTCCGATCCAGCAGAATCGTCCGGACATCCGGGAAAGCCTTGTCAAATCCGTTGATGTAATCGATATTCGCACCGCGCCAGGTATAAATGGTTTGATCGGGATCCCCCACGACAAAGAGATTTCCGTATTTGCCGGAAAGCAGACGCGCCAGTTCATAATCGCGGGAACTCACATCCTGAAACTCATCGACCTGCAAATACTGAATCCGGTCCTGCCATTTCGACAACACGTCCGGCACCGTATGAAACAGGTAGAGGACAAAGTGAATCAGGTCGTCAAAATCCAGCGCATAGAGCTTGCGCTGTTTTGCCAGATAGTTTGCAAAGATCGCGGAAATCCTGTCCGCGGGATCCTTGGACGGAACAGCGCCCGCGAACTCCGGCTCCGTCACCTGCCCGACATATTCACCGCTGCTTTTCCGTGCGGAAATCTCATGCAGGATTTCCGCATACGAGAAATCCCGGGACGTCAATCCCATTTCCTCATAGATTTCGCGGAGAAGCGCTTTCTGATCCTCGGTGTCCAGAATCAGGAAACGGGCAGGATAGCAAAGCCGGTGGATGTCCTCCCGGAGTATGGTCACACAGAAACCGTGGAAGGTATTGACCAGTGCGGCGGAGTTTTCTCCGAGCAGATCCCGGATCCGGCGGCGCATTTCACCTGCCGCCTTATTGGTAAAGGTCACGGAAAGAATGTTTTCCGGCAGAATTCCGAGCGCAGTCACAAGATACACCAGGCGATAGGTCAGAACCCGGGCCTTTCCCGAACCGGCGCCGGCGACAACCCGCACATATCCTTCGGTTGCCCGCACAGCCTCCTTCTGAGCATCGTTCAACTGTTCCATCCAGGAAAACGCATCCATGAAAACCTCCTGCTGCTATCCGGATACTGTACCGTCGGAGCGGAGATTTTCAATCGCGGAAGCAAAAGTTCCGCGGGAGATTTCCAGTAGTCCGTACTCTAACGGAAAACCTCCCCGGAAGAGAGTCCGCATCCGTTCTCTCCAGCGCGGACGCGCGAACAGAAGGCGTATCCCTGTGCGTCGCAATCCGCGAGGCAAGCGGAAGCTGTCGAGGGAGAACTCTCCGGAATCATCGACAGCCCCGTTGCAGAAAGAAGTTCTCCGGAACTCAATCCACCCGGATCTCCGGTGACGGCGGATTCAGAGGACTCTTCTGGAACCAGACCATCTCCACAGCAGGAGAGGATTTGATTCTTCCGGACTCGTACAGAAAATTCACCGGACGGACACGGCGGGATGTGATGTTCGCAGGAGCTTTCACGGTAAATTCATACGCGGGACTAGCCTCAAATCCGGCAATCGCGGGAACCCGCACCTGTTCCCGGTCATAGAACCAGCCGTCCGGGAGGCGCAGAGTAAGTTTCCCCTGCGGCAGGGCGTTCCCGGAAAGATTGAATACCCGCACCTTTGCCTTCAGTTCACCTCCGGGCCTGAGATCCGCGAGACCGTATGCATCACGTTCAGGATGAATGAGTTCCACAGAAACAAGCGGAGCGGAATCATGAATCATCAGCGCATTTCCATAGGAACGGAATCCCGGCATGACAAAGGAAAGCGTACGTTTTCCGCGGTTGAAACGGAACTTCACAGGAACAATCTTTCTGCTGCCGCTGACAGCGGCGTAGACCTTCCGGGGCTCTTTGACTCCCTCCGGCAGAAAATAGCAGACTTTGAAATCCGGAAGCGTATGACGGTTGTAGCTTATCATGGGCAAAACAGCATTTCCTTTTGCATCCACGAGCGGAGACTCGAAACGCATCGCCCGTTCGACTTCCGGTTCCAGATCGGAAACGGCCACCTTCCTTGCGCCGATATAGGAAAGATACGCATCCAGGAAACGGTAAGGCGATGAATCGGAATGGGCGTCGCGCCATTCGTATGTGGTGCAGCCCGCGCCGAAAACAGTTCCGAGATAACCGCCGAAATAGGAACTGGTTCCGCCTTTCGACCCGTGCTCGCGAATAATCCATGCAGGACCGCCGTTGTTCTGGGAAATCAGAACTTCGCCCGCGGTGCATTTCACATTCTGCACACCGTAGCCGCTGAACATCAGCTTTCCGACCTGCTGAGCGATCGGATGTTTGGAATCGTACTGGTTTTTCCATTCGCAGGCGGTCTGATAAAGCTCATCCTGATTCACGACATCGAAGGAATAGGCGCTGTAGCCGAAGGAGAGTTTTTCCGCTTCAACGGAGTTCACGCGCTCGCGCCGGATCGGTTCAATGCCGAGGAAACGGATCATGGAATCGGAGGGGAATCCGTGACCGTTGTAAATACCGGGCTGAGCGTCACAGACAATATGCCCGCCGTTTTTCACCCACTCCTGCACTTTTCCGGCGACATCGGTCGGAATGTATCTGGCATCAATAAAAAAGATTGCCTGAATCCCGCTGAGTCGCTTTCCTTCGCGGATCTGGCGGTCGGTGATGAACGTCACCGGATACCCGCAGCCGCGGATGACCTCGAAAACCCGCTGGAAGTTGTCCGGTGCGGGATCGAAGATCGAAGCGCCGGGCCGCTCCTGAAGCGTATTGCAGACAGAACTGTAATAGATCGCCACAGGTTTCGATGCGCGCTTGCGTTTCGTCTCGCTCAGAAGCGCCTCCAGATGGTGCATGGAGCGGTAGACATCGGCGATTGCGGCAAGTTTCGGACGCGGCGAGGCATCGTCGAACATATCCGACATGCCGAATTTCTGAAGTTCGCCCGTCCAGCTTTCCTGAGTGGTGAATGCACGGAATCCATGCATTCCCTTTCCGATCAGGGTCCAGATGGTGCGGCTGATCAGATACGGATCCGGAGCATGGGTGGAACCTTCGCGCAGAATCGGTTTTTGTTTTCCGTCGCTGAAGGCATCATACGATTCGAAATTGGCGCCCATGAGATCGTCGGTTCCATAATTGTCATATCCGACATAATCCACGCCCTTGTTCGTGATCTGGCAGGTATCCTCATAGCTAAGCGGACGCCACTGGAGCCACATCACGGAGCTGATGTTGTTGGCGGAAAGATTGCTCATCACCCGACGCTTCAGCGGATCATTCTCCAGAATGGACCTGGTCTTCAAAGCAACCCAGCCCGCATAAAGTTTGGAACAGTAATCACGGAAATCAATGAAGTTCGCGGTTGCCTGAGCCCGCTTGAGAGGATCCTTGATCCGCTCCTTTCCGATGCAGTCGGAGAATTTGGAGGGAACAATCTCATCAAAAGCACGGTAAGAGGTATGCCATGTCTGATTCAACTTGGCAATATTTCCGTACATTTTCTTCAGGAACTCGCGGTATCCGCGAATGGAAGTTTCGCTGTAATCGTAGTATCCGCAATGTTCCCATGCGGTCCACATCATGGAATAGAGGTCGTTGTCGGGACCGGCAGCCAGTTTCTTGAGACTCCGGACCGAATTGTCGTAGCAGGCCTTCCGGTAGGGCTCGAAGGCGTAAGAGAAATTGCGCCACGGTTTGCCGTCCGTGCCGACCACGCGCCCGGGAGCGGAAACAATCTCCGATTTCGGATCTTTCGGATTTTTCCGGACCATGGGATAATTCCATTCGAAATCCGTATTCCGGATGTCAAAGTCAGCATGAAACTGTCCCGGCATATTGAATTTGCGCGCATGTTCCGGAACGTACGAATCGCAGACAGCTCCGAGCTGAATCAGATACGCCGTGTCATGAAACGACGGATAACATTCATGAAAACTGGTCAGCAGGCGTTTCTGATGATCGGCGATCGACGTGTTGAGATCCGTGCTCGGCGCATGGACCCGCGCCGCCTGAAAACCTGCCGGAACGGGACACACATCTCCGGACGGCTTCGACAGAACCGGATTCTTTTCCGGATGAAACGCCGGATCATTGGACAGATACATGCCGTTCACCGCGAAATATCCCTTTTTTCCTCCGCGCGGCATTCCGTGGTTGTCTGATTTCATATAAACTGCATAATCGCCGGGACGCTCGATTTCCAGATCGACGCTGCTCCACAGGAAATAATTGCCAGGGCGTTTCGGATACAGCCCTTCGTACGGCCTTGAGGTATTTCCGATGTTCCAGTCGAACCGGATAAAACGAACCGTCTCCGTGTTGGAAGCCACCAGACGAATCAAAATATTGGAATGCAGATTTTCCGTTTGAAAATGCCGGAACCACAATTTATACTTTCCCGTACAGGAAATATGAACAGGCACTTTCAGTTCATAACGGAATCCGCCGATTGCCTTCTCATCTGAAGGCAGAGGCTTGACATTCCGGGCGGAAGGATTCCGGGCCAGAGCCTCGGGATAGATGGTCCATGCGCGAATATCCGGTTTCCAGGGCCGACGGAAAGGAGCAATCATCCGTTTTCCGGGATTTGCTTTGCGACGAGCCTCAAACGCCTGAATTTCCGGCTGGAGCCGCTTCATTTCCGCCTCGTAAGCGGCCAGCTGTTCCGCAAGATCGCGCTCCGCTGCGGCAAAGACATCCAGTTTCTGCGAATCCGTCACCGTCCGGACGACGGAACCGGATTCCGTGCCGCTCTTCTGTTCCGGCAGCTCTCCCGTACAACCGGAAAAGAGAGCGGCACAGAGGAAAAACAGAATTAAAATGGGTGGTTTCAGTCTCATTTTCCGATCTCTCCATTTTTGGTCATTTCAATTTCCAGTTCCGCTTGAATGCGGGAATCGCCGTCGGGCAGCTGTTCCAGGTCCAGCCATGGGCCGTTGCTTCTGGCGCCCCGGTAACGGATTGTATAGGTCTGATGCTTGTAAAACTGCCATTTCTGCTCCATGATATTCTGCGATTCCGTCCTTACCGGCCATTTGGTGCCCGCCGCCGGCCAGATTTCCACAGGCAGATAATTGCGCGCATTCCGGATCGCTTTGTCGTATTCATAGCGGACGGTAATTTTTCCAGGCGTGAAGCGCCAGGTGCTGAGGACTTCCGTCTTTTCGGGAGTTTCCGGTTTTGCGTAGGAAACGACAATGGTGTCGGGAGCGGTTTTCTTCGCAGAAACAGCGTTCATGCGTCCGGAAAGACGAATCGTCCTTGCAAAATCGCGGAAAATCAGATGTCCGTTGTTATCGAAAATTTTCATGCATCCCTGTTCAAAAAGCATGCGTCCGGTATCGTTCTTCACTTCCGAACGTGCCGGGAACGGCGATTTCAGGCCGTAAACGATCACCGGAGCCCCGCTGAGGGTCAGTTCCACTTTGCCGTTGCGAACCGGAACCTCCTGCTCCCTGCCGATGGCATCGACGACTCTGACACGATTTCCCGAAGCGGCGAACGTATGCTTCTTGAATGTTTTCCAATACTGGAGCCAGGGTTCCTTGTGCATGACGACCGGGACCATCTTGCCGTTTTTCTCTTTCACTTTCAAAGTCGGATGAATGTTGATGCTGTTCAGCTGATCGCCATCCGTACGGTCCATCATCACATGGAGGAGTCCGCGGTCGGTGTCGAATTCATAGACATGGACTTTGGTGCCGGGCACCTTTCCTTCCTGAATGATTTTCACGCCGTCGAGATGTTTGGTCGCGGTCTGATATCCGAGCAGAGAGGGCTTAGGAGAGAGGTCGGCATGAAGCATGCCGTATGCGTTCTCCTCGTTGCGGCCGGGCTGCCCCACCTCCGGATCCAGAGCGCCCTGATCCCAGGTGGTTCCTTCATGAAGCTGGTAGATGAACACGCCTTCCGCCTTCTGCGCATAGGCGATGACAAGAGTCAGAAGCATGTTGTCCGCGGACTGGCGGAACGAGTCGCGGAATCCGTTGTGCGGATGCGTGCAGGAATAGGCTTCCGTCATAATCAGGCTCTTGCCGTTGATTCCGGCCTCGGCGAGACTGTTCTGCCAGCGGTAGATCAGTTCCAGATATCCCCAGTAGATGTAGGCTTTGTCCGGAGTCCAGCAGCCGCGTCCGGGATGCAGGTCGATGATATCGACGTATTTGTCGATGTCATACTCCTTGAGCATCTTGCGCACATCGTTTTCGTTGGTCGTGGCGAAGGAGGAGAGGCGGACCTTGCTTCCGCGACGGCTGAGCTCCTCGTGAAACGCCTTGATCCACGATCTGTAAATATTCAGGTCGCGTTTTTTGATTTCCGGCGGAGCTTTCCAGGCGACTTCATTCCCGAAGATGGCGACGGGAGCCCTGCATTTCAGAACGCGGTCGATTTCCTGCCTGACATGTCCCGCATCTTTGGCAGGATCATAAAGACGCCAAGTCCGCTTCGGCATCTGCAGGTGGGAGAAGGAAACGAATCCGTATTTCTCCAGTTCGTTGTTGTCGCCGTCACGGATCAGACGGACGTTGAGGCGCTTCATCAGCTCCAGCGCATCCTTCCGGGTCGGGAGATCGAAGAAGCGCGAAATTCCCGCAATGCTCTTTTCCGGATGACGGAGCGTATGCTTCGGTATCACGGCAATATTGGCTCGCGAGAAATGTTCGCGTCCGTCCTTGCGAACGGAGGCATCCACAAAGTAGATGGCATTCTGACTGCTTGCCGGAAGAGAATAGCGGAAGGTCTGAGCCTCCGCGACATTTTTGACGGGTTCGACCCGGTCCAGCACAACTTTTCCATCCCAGTCGTACGCCTTGACGTGAAGTTTCCAGCCGTCAGCGCTGAGGACGGTGCGGCGGACGAGAATTTTCACTTCGGGAGCCTCTCCGCCTTCGAAGATATTGTAAAGACGGTCGGTTTTCGCTTCGACGAAGAATGCCGCATTTCTCCGGAGAGCGGCAGCCTCCCCTGGAGAATATTCGCTCGGAGCCAGAGTGAAATCATACGAAAAATCCATGATTTTCTGTTTTTTGTCCGCCGGATTGTCTTTGACGGTTCCGCGAATATGAGTCGGGCGGTAGCCGTCGTTGATCTTCAGCCAGACAGCATGGGTTTTGCTGCTTTTCTGCCACCCTTTGTTATGGTATCCGTTGAGACGGATCAGATAGGCGTCCCGGGCGAGATAGGTTTCGCCGCCTGCCTCGGGATAGTGGCGCACCCACTTTCCGACTTTGCTCATGCTTTTGTCGATCCGTCCCGCCAGAGTGAGATATCCCCAGGGAAGCCCGCCGCCATCCATAACCAGATGAAAATCAACTTTGAAATTGGCGCCGTCAAGACGGCATTTCGCTGAGATTTCCTTGATTTTTCCGGCTTCCTCCATCTTCAGTTTCAGTGTTCCGGTTTTCGGGTCCAGTTCGGCGAAGCGGAGAATGGTCTTCGGATTTCCCTGAGTAAAGCCGCGCCATCCGGTGATGACCGTTCCGGAAGGATCGTAAAAGACAATTCCCTCTTCGGGATTATCGCAGCGAACAGATCCGAATTCATTTTTCAATTCTCCGGCGAATCCGCTCCAGACCAATCCGGCGGCGAACAGCCACAGCAGTTTTTTTCTCATACACACCATCCTTCTTTTGATCAGAATTTACCAAATATATGTAGTCTGATAAACATTCGTTCCTGAGCCATAAATCTGGACGCGGTTGATGTATTTCTCCCGGAGGGCGCCGACTCCCGCGGATTCCACATGACCGTCGCCGCAGGCAATCACGCAGTATTTCAGCATATGGCGCAGACCCAGATTATGCATATTTCCCCCTTCAGCGACATAGGGTGTCTGTGCAAAGGACGTCTGGTCCGGCGGAGAGCCGTTGCATCCATCGCCGAGAACGACCGTCCTGGCGGCCTGCTTCATCCGGTCGAACCAGATTCCGTACGTGGTCGTGTAAGGGCCCATGACATCGGAAAAATAGTCATATGTGGAACCGAGGACAAAGGAATAGGTAACCAGATAGGACTGAGTGGTGGTTCCATTCGGGAGGAGAACGGCGCCATCCGTTCCGCCGCGGGTCGTTTTGCAGGCGGCTTCATAAAACGGAAGCACAGGACAGAATATGATCTTCGTTTTCGCATTCGGAGTCGCATCACGGTTCCAGTACCCCAGCATGTTCCACGTGTTTTTCTGTCCGCTGAACGTTTCACGGTTCTGGAAATGTCCGCCGTTGTCGGTTGCATAGGCTACGATCTCCTGAATGATCTGCTTCTGATGGCCGATGCATTGAACCATCAGCGCCTTATGCCGGGTCTTCTGAAGAGCTGGCAGAAGAAGAGAAATCAGAATGACAATCACAGCGACAACCGTCAGGAGCTCTATCAATGTAAAAAGATGATTCCTGTGCATGAAACGTTCCTTTCTCTGAATGTGTGAATATGCTTTTTCAAAATAGACCGAACCGTTTTGACCAAGAGAATTTTTCCGGGAACATATCATTATTCCTCTCCTTGATAAAAGCGGTCGATGTAATATTTTTTCAATCCGTTTCCCCTCTCCGCTGCGACGTGACCATCGGCAAATGAGATGACTGCCCGCCGCAGATGCCTCGGATAAATGGAATGCGTTCCTTTGCACGGATGAAAGTTCGAGAACGGAGAAAAGTCTTCTTTTGCGGCATCTGCTAAAAGGATGGTTCTGGAAGGCATCTTCATTTTCCCGAAATTGTAAGCGGTGTCGTAATCATAGTTATCGCCGCCCTCCGGAACGAACATGAACTTTCCGAGCACATTGAGTCCATCTTCACTGAACTCCCCCTTCAGTAAAGCATAGAACGACTTGGAACCAGTGATTACCGTTTTGCAAAGAGCGGCGTAATTGGGAAGCGCCGGACAGAAGATATTTTTCTTGCTCGGGATATATGCTTCTCCCTTCTTTTTCTCCTGACCATGGAACGCAATTCCGAGCAGATCGGCCAATCCTGTCGGCGCTCCGTTGAGAGCAAGGAACATCCCGTTGTTGTCGCTCTGATAACTGACCAGCCCCTGAATGCAGGAGCGCTGATTGGAGATGCAGGAAAGCATCAAAGCCTGTTTTCTCGCCTTCTGCAAGGCCGGAAGCAGAAGAGAAATCAGGATCACAACAACGGCAATAACACATAGCAGTTCAATCAATGTGAATTTTTTCCTCATTTTTTCTCCCTGTGTTTGAGTGGAGCAGTTGTTTGTCCGTGAACGAGATAGGGCTGGAGCAGAATGGTTTTTCCGGAACAGGAATTTTTCCGTTCAATTCTTTCCAGCAGAAGGCGGGCCGCTTCGACACAGATATCCTCCATGCGATCGCAGACGGAGGTTGCATTTTCGCACCAGGTCTGACGACCGTTGAACGCACCGGCAAGACTGACATCCCCTGGAACGGAAAGCCCCATTTTCTGAAGGGAACATTGAACGGCCATCAGGCGGGGATCGTCATAACAGATGATCGCGCTCGGGGGATTGGGTGCGGTAAACAGCGGTTCCAGCCGGGAAGTGAAATCGGGAAACGCCGACCATGGCGCATCGCTTTCCCCTTTGGGAATACGGCGGAAAACAATTTCAAGCGCGGGATCCGGATCCAGTCCCAGTTCACGAACGGCCTTCCGGAATCCATCCACCCGGAAATCGGTCTGGGCGGAACCGATCGTATCGCAGAAGTAGGCAATCCGCCGGTGTCCGATGGAAGCCAGATACTCCGCCGCAATATAGGACCGGGCAAAATCATCAAGACGAACCCGGTCGAATTCACAGGAAAACTGATAATTGTTGATTCCCACACAGGGGAAGCGATGGAGGTATTTCCGGTAAAACTCCGATGACGGCTCCCCCAGAAAAATCACCCCGGCAATATTCCGGGATGCCAGACATTCCGGCGGAACGGTCTCATTGCTGACATGCCCGAATACCAGATCGTAATGCGACGAGGCGAACTCCCGGGAAAGACCGCGGAAAATCGGATCATAGGTTCCCGGAGAATGAAACAGATCGCGTGAAAAGTAACTTTCAAAACTCAGGAAAAGAATGCGGCCCGAACTTGCATCGCCATTACTCACTGTTTTCCGGCGCTCTTCCGGAGAGACGACATAGGTTCCGCTTCCCCTGATACTTTTCAGCAGCCCCTCTTTCTTCAGATTGGCTATCGCTTTTCTGATCTGATAGCCAGAGAGTTTGTATTTTCGGATCAACTGGTTTTCCGATGCAAGCAAATCCCCTTCCTTAAGGGTGCAGGAATAAATTTCCTGTCGAAGTTTCCGTTCCAGATTCACCGAACTTGCAACACGCCTGTTTCCGACAAAATCCATACACCAATCCTCATCTTTTCCAAAATTATACAATAAACGCTCGGAAAAGTCAATATAAAGAATTTTGCAGAAAAGGAAAAGATCGTTAAAAAGTTCGTGAAAGTACGCGAAAATTTCCCGGATGATTTCAGCCGAATTCCCCGGGTTCTTCGCGCTCCGCCGGAATCCGGAACAGAGAAGTTGAGTCAATAAGGCGGAAACGAGTTGCAGAAACCTTTCCCCCTTCCCCTTTCCCGCGCCGGACAGGTGGAAAGAATCTTTTTTCCCGAAACATGATAAAAAAAATCATAAATTGCTTGTATTTCAACCGAAAAACTGTATAATAAGCCGCGGATGGAACAGGCACGAACGGGATGAATCCCCTAACCCTGAAACGGCCATACAGCGGAAGAAAGCAGAGACCGGATCGGTGACATCGTGTCCGGCGGAATGCGGATGGTCCAATGCAGAAGAAACGGATTCCCGGGCTCCTGCAAGTATGTCGGCACTGTTTCGTACCGGCGTACGGGGATTGTGCCGATCTGGTTTTCAAAAGGAAATGGCGGAACCGTCGTGTTCCGTATTGTTTTACGCAAGGAAAGAAACGTGATGTTCTTTGAACTGCCGATCACAGCCGCAAACGGAGTTGTCATCCGCATCGGCGCAATGGATGAAGATTCGCTCGCGGTACTCGAAACAACAGCCCGGATTCATGAAACCGCTCCGCCGGAAAAAACGGAGAAGGAAAATCCGTGCTGCCGGGTGAAATTGTGTTCCGCCCGGAATCCCCTGCCGAGCGGAGTTCCCCACGAACCGGTCCTGACTGTTCCGGGAGTGGATATCCACCGTGCAGGAAAGGACTTTTATTACCGGATCGCGGAAACGCCTCCGCCGACCTGGGAAGAGAGTCTGCGCTATCGCCTGCCTCTCCTCAATGCCATTATGACGGCAACACTGGAGGGAAGGAAGCTCATCCTGTTTCATGGATGTCTGCTTCTGGATGACACGGGAGAAGGCATCATTCTGACCGGGGAAAGTGAAGTGGGGAAAAGCACCACATTCCGCCGATGG
>CALXMJ010000029.1 GCA_944389445.1 uncultured Victivallales bacterium
AAAAATTCGATTTTAGCCCAAGATTCATCCGATATATCATGTCGTTCGTATGCATTCGCCATTTTCCCTATATCCTTTTTTGACGTTTGCATAATATAGCACAAATCTATTGACGACACAATCTAAACTTTCAGACCGTCTTTGCGATTTTTCGCAAAGGCTCACGGGATCACAGGAAGGATCAGGCGGGAAAGATGTGTCTTGTCATGATAAACCGTCTGCCGGGCGATCCGCAGTTCGGAATCTTCCGCGATGGAACCGCCGGTCTGGTTGTTCCGGCTGAATTCCGGGAAATCGCTGCCGGCAATCTCCAGACGGATCCGATGTCCCGGCAGGAAACAGTTGGCAATGCTCCAGAGGTCGATTTTGAATTCGCAGACCTCTCCGGGATGAAGGAGTTCCGCTTTCTCCATGGAATTGCGGTAACGGGCCCGCAGGATGCCGTTGGCGATATTGAAGGCTCGTCCATCCGGATAGACATCGACCAGTTTTGCCGTAAAATCCGTATCCGGGGCGGTGCTTGAGGCATGGAGATGGACAAAAATACGTCCGGCGATCGTGAGCGGAGCCGAGAGAGTCTCCGAGGTATAGACAAGGACATCACTCCGCTCTTCCACCCCGGACTGGTCATGCGATCCGTTTGGAACGCAGATGCCATGCCCTCCGGTCGTCGGGACAGGATGGCGCGGATCGCTGACGAAGCAATCCGGAAGTTCCTGTTCAGGCGGAAGCATGGAAAGGACTCCGTCGCCGAAACGGGTGTTGGCAGCCCCTGCGCTGTGGAGATAGAAATTCCGTTCGGCGACACCCGGGGGCGGCCAGCTTTCCGCAGTCCGCCACTCGTTCTTTCCGAGCATGAAATAGACCAATGGCGCAACCGGCGGCGGCACCGTACCCTTCAAGCGGGCTTCCAGAAACGCGTTTTCCGGCTCCTCCACGAATTTCCGGCGGGAGAACTCGCCATCGCCCAGCGGGATCTCTCCGGCAGGCTCGCTGTGCGCCCACGGGCCGATCACACAGCGGGTCAGGAAACGGGCCTCTTCGCTTCCGGCAGAATTGCGCATCAGCATGAAACTGTCAAGCGCGCCTTGAGTATAGATGTCGAACCAGCCGCTCCAGACAAATGCGGGAGCCTTGATGCGATCGGCAAACGATGCCAGATCAAACTCCCGCCAGTAGTCGTCGTAACACGGATGCGCCAGCCATTTCCGCCAGAAAGGAACTTCGCCAAGCCCCGCAGTTTCGTCGATGTCCAGCAAAGGGAGATGATTCGACAGCGACTCCGTGTCAACAGTCGTATTGTCATAGGGCCCGTTTCGTTTCCAGGTTCCCAGAGCCCATCCGATGTTCTGCTGAAGAATAAAGGCCCCGCCCTGATATTTCGGACTCTCATGATAGTTGCAGGGCGCAATTCCGGGAGAGAAAGCGACGAGGTAATCATTTCCGCTTTTTGCAGCAAACCATTGCGAGGCACCGAGATACGATCCGCCGCGCATGGCGATGCGTCCGTTGCACCACGGCTGGGAAGCGATCCAGGTCAGACAGTCTTCGCCGTCGTCCGCCTCCTGGATCCACGGATTTTCCCATCTACCTTCCGATAATCCGCTGCCGCGGACATCCTGTTCCACCAGAGCAATTCCGCGCTCCGTCACATCCTGCCGGGCCGCGAGATTCCCTTTGGCCCGATAGAGATTCCGCACCAGAATCACAGGGAAAGGCCCCTGCCCCTCCGGAAAATGAATACTTGTAAACAATCGGCACCCATCGCGCATGGGAACCATCCCGGTTAAAATACGATTCATGAAGTCTCCTTCTTTTATCGGACCGTGAAATTCCAGAACATACTATGAGAACGGTTTGTTTCACAGCATCTGGAGCGGATTTCTTTCCTGTCCCTCTCCGTAATATAAAATGGAAAAGGAAAATGCGCAAGGAGACGATTGAAAAAAGAAAACGCAGTCCAGCTGATAAGCGGGTGTGAATTATTTTTTCTCCCGGGATCGGCTGAACTCATTTTTACGACATCTGTTTTTCCGGGCAGAAGAGCTTTTTTCCAGGTTTTTCGGAAAAAGTTTCAAAGAAAGGTTGACTCTTCCCCGTCCGCAAGGTATACTCTAGCAGAAATAAAGCAAACTCAACAAGACGGGGAGGTATCATGAATCATTCTTATCCGGTTTACACTCTGGAGGCGGAGTGCCAGGACTGTTACAAATGTGTCCGGCACTGTCCGGTAAAAGCGATCCGGGTTCGCGACGGACATGCCGCGGTCATTCCGGAAATGTGCATTGCCTGCGGACGATGCGTCGAAGTCTGTCCGGTAAAGGCAAAACAGGTCCGCAACGACACCGTTCTTGTCCGGCAGATGCTCACGGAAAACCGTCCGGTCTATCTCTCCCTTGCGCCCTCGTGGATCAGCGAGTTCCGGGACACGACACCTTCCCGGATGATTCAGGCTCTCAAAAAGCTCGGATTCGCCGGAGTCAGTGAAACGGCGCTGGGAGCCCAGCTTGTCTCCGCGGACGTCAGCCGCGAACTCGACAACGGGAAACCGGATCTGCTTCTCTCCTCCGCCTGCCCTGCCGCGGTGGACTACATCTGCAAATACCTGCCGAATCTGGCGGACAGAATCACAAAGGTCTCCTCGCCGCTGCTGGCGCACTGCCGTCTTCTGCGCGACAGGTTCGGGAACGATATCCGGATCGTCTTTGCCGGACCCTGCATCGCCAAGAAAAACGAGGCGGACCGCCATCCGGATCTTCTGGATGCCGCCCTCTCCTATCCGGAACTCAAGCAGCTGTTCAAAGAAGCGAACATCTCCCCGGACCAGTTCGCGGAAGATCCAGCCGCGGCGTTTGTCCCGGAATCCGCCGAGGAAGGTGCCCGCTATCCGATCGAAGGCGGAATGAATGACACCATCCGTTTCCAGGCAAAAAACGGCCGCGTCCATTACGCAACACTCACCGGATGCCGGAACTTCAAGCTCGCACTCGGAGGACTCGACAGGATCCAGCCGGAGGAAACCGTCTTTGTGGAACTGCTCGCCTGTCAGGGCGGATGCGTGCACGGGCCCTGCACGGAACACAACTCGCCGGGACTCCAGGAACGTCTGCGGGTTCTCTGCGGCGCAAAGTTCCCGGATCAGCCGAAAGAACGGAAAACCGAAGGAAGCATCGCCGAAACCTTCCGCCCCAACGCGTCCGAACAGGCTATACCCGATTCCCGCGAACTCACGGAAGCGCTCCGGAGCATCGGTAAAACCACTCCGGAAGACGAACTCAACTGCGACAGCTGCGGCTATGACACCTGCCGGAACTTCGCCATGGCCATGCTCGCAGGACGCGCCGAGCCCTCCATGTGCGTCTCCTATCTGAAAAAACAGGCGCAGAAAAAAGCAAATGCTCTTCTCCGTTCCATCTCGTCCGGCGTGGTCATCACGGACAAGAAACTCCAGATCATTGAATGCAACCGCAACTTCGCCAGGCTCTTCGGCGAGGATACGGAAATCGCATTCGAGGCATCTCCGGGCCTTGCCGGAGCCGATTTGCGGCGGATTGTCCCGTTCGCCTCCCTCTTCGAATCGGTTCTGAACACCGGCAAGGAGCTCCGGCGCGACTCCATGAAAGTCGACAACAAGCTGTTCAACGTCAATATCTTCATCATTGATCCGGGCGAAGTGGTCGGAGCCGCGATCTTCGATGTGACGGGAACCGAACTCCGCAGGGAACAGATCGCGGCGCGCGCACGGCAGGTCATCGAAAAGAACCTCGCATCCGTTCAGGAGATCGCCAGCAAACTCGGCGAACAGATGGCGGATACCGAACTGCTCCTCCGCTCCATCGCCGACGACTACGCCGACAGCCGGACCCTCGAAGAAAAAGAAGTCATGGAGAATTTCGGAAAATGAGCGAATCCGCAGACAAACTCTTCATCGACACCGGCAGCAGCCAGTGCACTCATTTTGACGAACGAATCTGCGGCGATGTCATCATCTTCCGCCGTCTCCCGGACGAGGACCGCATGCTCGCGGTGCTCGCCGACGGACTCGGGCATGGCGTCAAGGCAAACATTCTCGCAACCATGACCGCTACCATGGCGCTACGTTTCGTCGCCGAGGACCGCGAAATCGTCCACTCGGCGGAGATCATCATGGATGCCCTTCCCGTCTGCCGGGAACGCAAAATCAGCTATTCCACGTTCACGATTGTCGACATCCGTCCCGGCGGATGGATCAACGTCGTTGAGATGGGCAATCCTCCGTTTCTTCTTCTGCGCAAAGGCAAGGTTCATCGCGTCACCGGCTGTGCGTTCGTCTCGCCGAAGTACCGGGACCGCATGATGACCGCCTTCCACTTTCAGGCGCATCCGCAGGACCACCTGCTCTTCTTTTCCGACGGGGTAACCCAGGCGGGACTCGGCACGACACGCCTGCCGCTCGGATGGCAGAGCGAAGGCGCGGAACAATATGCCGTTGAACAGCTTGCACAGCATCCCGAAGCCGGCGCACAGGAGCTCTCCGAACGCATTCTGCGGCAGGCGATCGCACAGGAACCGCATCTGCGGCCGATGGATGACATCACTGCCGCCTGCATCCATTTCCGGACCCCGCAGAAGCTGCTGCTCTTTACGGGGCCGCCGGTCGATCCGAAACGCGACGCCGAAGTCGGAGAACTCTTCCGCGAATTCAAAGGAACCAAAGTCATCTGCGGAGGCACCTCGGCGGAAATTGTCGCACGGGAGCTGAAGGTCAAAAAGTCGCCGGACTTTGAATCCTACGCGGGCGATCTGCCGCCGACTTCGCTGATCCCGGGAATTGATCTCGTCACGGAGGGAATCTTCACGCTCACGAGAGCCGCGGCCTATCTTGAAAAAGGAGACCATCAGAAGCTCGACCCCGCAGGAAGACTCGTCAGTCTGCTCAAGAAAAACGATGTCATCGAACTCCTCGTCGGAACCAAAATCAACGAGGCGTATCAGGACCCGAATCTGCCGCTTGATCTCGAATTGCGCAGAAACATCGTCAAACGCCTTGAACACGTCCTGCGCGATCAGTACATGAAGGAGGTCCATGTCCGGTTCCTTTGACAAACGCGGAATGCTTACAAAATCCGCTGTTTTTTTCAGGAATTACTTGCAAAAAACAATCTTTGCTGTATGTTAAGCATATGATCTGAAAACAAGATGCGCGCATCTGAAGCGAAGATCCTGCAAATGCGTCCGTTCTGAACATCCAGGGAGCATCTCTCCCGAGGCGAAGACGAGATCGCAGACTCAGCAGTTTTTTGTCCATGATCCCCGCGCACCTTGCCCAATACGCGGGGATTTTTTTATCGACGGAGGACGGAAAAACATGGAAACAAGAATCGCTCTCGCCGGAATCATCGTGGAGAACAGCGAAGTCACGGAAGAGATCAACCGCATTCTGCACGATTACTCCGAATACATCATCGGACGGATGGGGATTCCGTACCGGACCCGGGGAATCGCCATCATCAGCGTGGTGCTTGACGCGCCGAACGACATCATCAGTTCGCTCTCCGGCAAACTGGGAATGCTGAAGGGCGTCAGCGTGAAAACCGTTTATTCCAAACAGACAA
>CALXMJ010000030.1 GCA_944389445.1 uncultured Victivallales bacterium
CTTGCCGGATTCGGACTTCTTTACATCGCCGCTCCGCTCGGCCTGGGCTTTTTTCTTCTTACGCTACTGTGTTTCGTCGCTTTCTGTCTGGTGCAAACCTATCGCTGGTGGAGGCACGGATAACGGCAGTCCACTCCTTTTGGGAAGAGCAGAATAGTATGTTGTCGATATCTTTCTCAAGCCGGATCAGCTGAGAGACTACCACGACCACGCATCCAGTGTAATTGTGCTTTCCAGACGATCCTGCTCCTGCCGGGGACCGAGAGAAAAGAAATCCAGCCCGGTCTCTTTTTCAACCGCATCAACCGTGACAGCGAAATCCTGCAGAGGACGGGTACTTCCGTTATTTGGAATGATAAAACCGATCATTTTCTGCGGCGGAGTCAGGTCATAGACGACGAGTTTGAAATCATAAATATGGCATAATTTCAAAATAAAGAGTTGAAAAACAAACAAGGGGCGTTAGAGTATTTTTCAGCAGAAAATCATGGATCGGAATCGCTGCTGCACTTCTGGTCAGGCAGGAGGAGTTCCGGCCTTCCAATGACGACATTCTGATGGCCGGATCATCACCGCGATTCGGACTCTTTTCAGGGGAAAGCGTTTCACAGCCCTTTCTGGAAAGCCCCTGTCGTCTTTGCAGGGAGAGTGCCGCATGTTCGAAATTCTCCGATCCTGAATGTAATGAGCCAGAAAAACAATTCCGGAAGCCTTATGAGAGAAGTCACAATCAACGATGTGGCACGGGAGGCAGGCTGCTCCAAGGCGGCGGTCTCCTATGCCATCAACCGGACTCGGCCAATAAGTCCGGCTGTGAGAAAAAAAGTGCTGGAAGCCGCGGAACGTCTCGGATATCATCCATCCGGGAAACGGAATTCGCCCAGAAAAAAGTCCATTGCTCTGCTGGTCCGCGGAGATTTTCCCGTCGGGGATGAACCGGCTTTCACCTTTCATCATGAGATCCTCCGCAGAGGATATGTCCCTCAGATTTTTCTGTGTGATACGGATCCGGATGCGCTGAAAACGGTTCTTGGCGCCATCGGAAACGATCGGAATATTGCCGGAGTCATCAATGCGGTTCCGGATATCGGAAGCTTGAATCTGCTGAAATACTGCCGGGAGCTGCCGTCCTTCATCTATGCGCGCAACGGCTGCATGCTCTGCTCGGTTCACTGCAATTATACGCATCGGATGCGTCTGGCTCTGGCTCATCTGCACGCGCTCGGCCATCGCAGGATCGTGTTCTTCATCGATGCCGCAACAACAGACAAGCCGCAGATGATTGACAATCTCGCCTTTCTGAAAGAGTTTTGTCTCTCTTCCGGCATGGATGCCGGCATTGTGGAGCATCCCGAGCGGCGGGATAACTCCCTGCTGTTTCCCAAACTGGACCGGGAATGGAAAAACGGAACTACCGCCGTTCTTGCATGGAACGCCTTTTTTGCCTCCATGATTTATCAATGGGCGTATGAACGGGAAATCCGGATTCCGGATATGCTGTCGGTTCTGGCATTCTGCGACGCATTCAGCGCGCAGGGATTTGCACCGCCTCTGACTTCTGTCCAGATCCCGACGGAACAGCTGGTCCGTTATACGGTCGATGCTCTTCTGGCTCGTATCGAAGACCGGAAAACCGAAGATGTCCTCCTGCATCCATTTCTTTCTCCCGGATCGTCCACCGCTCCGGCATTGAAAAAGTATTGAACAAAAGCAGATTTTCCTGCGCGACCCTCTTTTTTCCTTGAAACGATTCCTCTCTTTGGATATTTTTGTGTTTCCAGGGAGATATTTCAATGGATGGAATCATTACGGAAATTCAGCATGCGTCGATTCATGACGGTCCCGGCATCCGGAGTGTCGTTTTTCTGAAGGGGTGCCAGATGCACTGTTTCTGGTGCCACAATCCGGAAGCCATTCGAAAGGAGATTCAGATCTGGTTTCAGGAGAAAAAATGTCTGCACTGCGGAGCATGCTTTTCGGTCTGTTCTCTGCATCAGCTTTCGGAAAGAGAACATCGGATTGATCGGGAGCGGTGCACAGGATGCGGACGGTGTGCGGATCGGTGTTTCTCCGGAGCTCTTACTCTTTGCGGGAAAAATTTTTCTGTCGAAATGGCGGTGGAAGACCTCATGCAGGACGAACTCTTTTACCAGGCATCCGGCGGCGGGATCACCCTGAGCGGCGGAGAACCCGGCATGCAGCCGGAGTTCGCGGAGGGAATTCTGCGCCAATGCCGGGCGCGGGGGATCCATACGGCGCTGGAAACCAATCTGGCATATCCGGAGTCGATACGGAAAGTCCTCTGTGCGGAAGCGGATCTTGTCATGGCGGATCTGAAACAGATGGATCCCGGAAAACATCGGGAGGGGACCGGATGCGGAAACCGGCAGATCCTGGAAAATCTGCGAAGACTGGACCGGCCCCTGATCCTGAGAACCCCGCTGATCCCCGGATTCAATGATGATACGGAGTCCATCCGCCGGATCGCGGAGTTTGCCGCTTCGCTGAAACCCCTTCTTTATTATGAACTTCTGACGTATCATCCGCTTGGATGCGGAAAGGCTGTGCATCTTGGAATGAAGTCCCGGTGTGCGCCTCTGCCGGAAATTCCGGAAGAGAAAATTTCGGAGTTGACAGAGTCTGCCGCCGCAGTCGGAATTCCGCTGTACCGGAATGGAAAGGAATGGAGAATATGAAGAGTTTCAGAATGACTCGTTATACGGGACAGATCGCCCGTCTGGTCGCCAAAAAGAAGGAACAGGTGCTGGAAAAACAGAGGAAACTCGGGAAAGCCGACGAGGATGATTATGGATATGTGCTTCCTCCGGAAGATTTCATGACCCATTTTCATTTTCCGGAAGTCGACGAAAACGGCTCTTTCCACGGGGTCCGGGCATGGGCGAAGAATTTCCGGGCCCTGATGGAGGCGCATCCGGTCTATGTGGACGCGGACGATGCTCTGGCGGGACGCTGGATGTTCATGATGTCCCGCATGAGAGCGGGATACCAGCTTGCCCTGGCGCCGTTTCCGGCGGATTATTCGTTTCTGCATCGCGATCAGGAACGCTATGACCTGACTCATGGAATCGGCAAGGATGCGCATTTTGCTCCCGACTACCGGATCGGACTCGCACTCGGCTGGGGAGGATTGACAGACAAGGTCCGCAAATCGCTGAAGAGACTCGCGAAGGATGAGGAGGCAGCCGAACTCCTGCAAGCGGAACTGGATGTGCTGGCCGGAATCCGGAACTGGATTCATCGGACGGCACTTGCGGCGGAAGGGGAAGTGCGGAGGATCAATCTCAAACTGGAAACGGAAGCTCCGGAAACTCTTCAGGAGGCATGCCAGTGGATCGCCTGGTTCAACATGGCCTCGCGAACCTATAACCGCGACGGAGCCGGAGGACAGCTTGACGAGATTCTCAGGCCCTATTATGAACGCGACATCGCCGCCGGAAGAATTGACGATGAGGATGCGGTTTACTTCATTGCGTGTCTGCTTCTGAACGATCCGCACTACTATCAGATCGGAGGGCCCGACCGGGAGGGGAACGATCAGACCAGCCGGATCTCCTATCTGATTCTGGAAGCGGCGCACCTTCTGAAAATCTCCTGCAATCTGACAATCCGCGTGCACGACCGCATGGAGGAGGGCCTTTTCCGGCGCGGAGTGGAAATCCTGCTGGAAGACCGGCTCGGTTATCCGCGATTCTCCGGAGACAATGCCCTGATCCGCGGATACATGCGCAACGGATATTCCGCGGAACAGGCGCGGGAACGCATCGCTCTCGGCTGCAACTGGATGAGCATTCCCGGACGGGAATATACACTTAACGATGTGGTGAAGATCAATCTGATGAAGGTCTTCGAGGTCGCATTCAACGAAATGGCTGAATCCGGGCAATGCTCTCTGGAGACGCTTCATTCGGGGTTTAGAAAACACCTGGCGAAGGCTGCGCTCTGCATTGCGAAAGGACTGGATTTTCATCTTGCTCATCAGTATGAAAACGAGCCGGAACTTCTGCTGAACCTGCTCTGTCACGGCCCGATTGAAAAAGGGCGGGACGCCTCCCATGGAGGAGTTGAATTTTACAACATGGCATGCGATGGAGCGGGAATCGCCGTCGTCGCGGACAGCTTTGCCGCGATCCAGACCCAGGTCGTGGAACGCAGACGGATCTCCTGGAAAGAGTGCATCGACGCTGTCCGAAGCGATTTCCGAAATGCGAACGGGGAACGGATCCGTCTCCTTCTTGCATCGTCGCCCCGGTACGGTCATGGAGGGACCTGTGCCGATGAGTGGGCGGTCACCCTGATGCGGGATTTTGTGGAATCGTTTCCGAACCGGCATCATACACCGGAAGGCCGGCTTATCATACCCGGTCTGTTCTCATGGGCGGATTCGCTCCGCTTCGGGAAAACGGTCGGGGCTACGCCGAATGGTCGACATGCGGGAGAACCATCCTCGCACGGAGCAAATCCATGTCCCAACTTTCGCAGGGACGGCGCGGTCACCGCAATTGTCAAAGCGGTCGCCTCCCTTCAATGCGGATATGGCAATACCTCCCCGCTTCAGCTGGAACTGAATGATTCGTTTCTGAACGGAGAAAACACGGTCGACCGCCTCATGGCCCTCTTCCGCGTGCATTTCCAGCTGGGCGGGACTCTGATCAATGTAAACATTGTTCATGCGGAGACTCTGCGTGCGGCTCAGAAGAATCCGGAGCTTTATCCGGATCTCATTGTCCGTGTAACGGGGTTCACTGCTTATTTCATCATGCTTTCTCCCGAATTCCGGGAGTTTGTCTGTCAACGAATCCTGAAGGAGGAACAATATGCCTGAACAGGGAAAGCTGCGACTGGCCGTTCTCGGCTGCGGAATGATCTGCCAGGAACACATGCAGGGGTTTGCCGAGTTGAAAAACAAGGTGGAAATTGTCGCTGCGGTCGATCAGAAGGAGGAATGCCGGACCGAAGCGCACGAACGCTGGGGAATTCCGGAAAACGCGCTCTTCGCCGACTGGAATACCATGCTGGAAACGATTCATCCGGATGCGGTGGATCTCTGTCTGCCGAATTACGAACATTTTCCGGCCGCCATGGCGGCGATCAGCGCGGGATGCCACGTGTTCTGTGAAAAACCGCTCGGAATGAACGTGAACGAATGTGAACGGATGATTGCCGCCGCCGAAGAAAAACAGCGGAAACTGGCGGTGGGATTCCAGCAGGAGTACTGTCCTTCAACAGAGATTCTGGTGAATGCACGGAATGCGGGATTCTTCGGGGAACTGCGGTTTGTTCACGGCTCGCTGATCCGTCGCCGCGGCATTCCGAACTGGGGAACTTATTACAGGCGTGAACTGGGAGGAGGACCCGTTCTGGACATTCTGGTGCATCTGCTGGATGTCATTACGCATGTCTGCGGCCGCCCGGAACCGGAGCGTCTTTCAGCATCGTATTTCTACGGAGAGGGGAAGCAGCCCTGCGCGGTCTTCTGTCCGACTCCGGACTGGAACAGCCGCGACTACAACGTGGAAGATCTCGCTGCTGTTCAGATTGCCTTCCGGAACGGACTTGTCCTTCAGCTGGAAAGCTCCTATGTCAACCAGATCCGGGAGGATTGCGTGTATGACTTCAAACTGAGCGGGAGCAAAGGCGGAGCCTGGTGGCGGAACGGAAAAGCGCCCGAACTGTATACCGACGCATTCGGAGCGATGATGAATCTGACTCCCGCCTATCTTCCGTCGCTCGGACGGCCCGACATGTTCCGGAAAAAACTGGACAACTGGATTCAGGCCTGTCTGGAAGAAACGCCGCTTCTTCTTCCAGGAGAAATCGGACTTTACATTCAGCGAATGCTGGATGCAATCGCACGTTCCGCACAGGAAAACAGAGAAATTCCATTGTAAGGAGAGACAGGAATGAAAAAACTCAATGTCGCACTGGTCGGCTGCTGGCATCCGCATGTCCCGCGCTACTATCCCATTCTTCAGAAACGGGAGGACACCGCCTTGAGCTGCGTCTGGGATTCAACGCCGGAACGGGGAACGGAGTGGGCGCGGAAACTCGGCGCGCCCTTTGTCGCGGAGTATGATGAACTGCTGAAACGTCCGGATGTGGATGCGGTCTGCATTGTCGCGGAAACATGCCGCCACGCGGAGCTGATGAGGAAAGCGGCGGAAGCTGGAAAACACATCTTTACGGAAAAAACATTTACCATGACAATGGCGGAGGCGGCCACCGTGCGGGATGCCGTCAGAAAAAACGGCGTCCAATTCGGCATCGCATACATTCGGGCGACGACGCCCGCGTTTGTCCTCGGGAAAACACTGATGGATTCCGGTCTCCTCGGCGATGTGAACATGGTCCGGATCCGCAATGGAGTGGACGCCTCGAAAATGAAGGATCTTCCGCCGGACTGGTTCGACAAACGGATCGCGGGAGGCGGCGTATGGATCGATCTCGGCTGTCATCAGATGTATCTGATGGACTGGATGCTGGGGGAGCCGGAGGATATTTCCGTGAATGCCGTCAACTGTTACGGACGGGCGGTGGAGGACAATGTCTGTGCGGCGGTCCGCTTCAGAAACGGAACGTTGGGAGTCGCGGAGTCGAGCTGTTCCACCTTCTATTCTCCCTACATGTTTGAAATTTACGGAAGAAAGGGATCCTATCTCTGCCGCATCGACATGCCGGAATCCGAGATCCAGCTGGAAGCGGAAAATCTGGAGAAACTCCGTGCGCTTCTTCCCGATGTGAATCTGAAGGTGAAAATCCTCGGAGGAAACGTCAGCAATGCATCGGTCAATTCTCTCTTTGGAGCGCGGGCCGTTGTGCGAGTTCCGGTTGCAGAACTGCCTGCGGAAAAGGAACCGATCGAACTCTGGCTGGACAGCATTCTTTCCGGAGGGAAAAATCCTTTTGACATTGACTGCGGCTGTCGTCTGACTCGTCTGATGGAAGGCGGATGCCGTGCTCTGGCGGAAAAGAAAACCGTTCATTTTTAAATTCCGCATTGGAATTTCATTGAACAAAGAAAGTTTTTTAGAAAATGATCATCCGGCAGCATTGTCAGAACGGGAGATTTCATTTATAATATTTTTAACCGATTGATAACTCGAAAAAGGAGAAAGAACTATGAAATACCGTGCAGAATCCTGTTCCGCTTCCAGGGGTTCTTTATTCACATTGATAGAACTCCTCGTAACGATCAGTATCATTGCCATTCTGGTGGCGATCCTGCTTCCCGCGCTTCAGAAAGCTCGGGAGCATGCGCGGAAAAGCGGCTGTATCAGCAATCTCCGTCAACAGAGTCTGATTCTCTGCGCATACAATGACGCAAGCGAAGATTTCATGCCTTTGGCCTCCTGCGCCGGAGCGGTCGCGCCTTTTGTGGCACACAAGGAATGGCCGACACAATATCTGCTGCTGGGACTCATCAAAGAGCATCCCCAGTCCAGTTCTTCGGAGAAGGCTCCGGAAGCGATGTGTCCCCGCGGGAAAGTCGCCTATCCACAGGGAATCTGGAGATGTCCATCCGCCTCGATTGTTTCGGATCTCGGATGGTACAACAATCGAACGCATTATGGGATGAGCGCTCTTTTTTCCGCACCGGTTTCCGAAGGACGAAACATTTTCAAGCGGGGCGAGAGCCGATACATGGGAAATACCGTCCGGCAGCAGTCAAATGTTATCGTCTTTGCGGACAATGTGGGAATTCCCGGCGACAATAACACGTTCAGCGGAGTGATTTATCCGAATTCCCCAAATGCGGATGAAAAGAAAACGTTGGGCTACCGACATAATCGAATGGCGAATGTTCTGTTCATGGATCTGCATGTCGGGAGTCTTCCCATGCGTTATCCGGTAGAGGAAAGGTATCGCTATTGAAGGAAACCCCAGGAAAACTCATTCCAATCGTCCCCTGTTCCCCGCTTCAATTTTCAGGATTCCCGGGAAGGTGGAAAAAAATCAGCTTCCCGGATTGACTCCGGAAGCCAAACGCTCCCTTTTGATGCGGTTTGAACACAGAATGAATCCACATTCCAAGGAGAGGTGGAACGGTTGACTGATGAATGTCCTCTCCGGAACAACTCTCCTTGTTGATCTCAGGGATGGAACTCAAAACATCCGTGATGGGAACCAGGTTCGAATATCGAAACCCTTATTATGAGAAGGAATTTTCTTATGAAAATTAAATGTTTACCGGCTTTCATGCTGGCACTCGTGTGTCTTTCCCTTTCAGCGCAGCAGTACAGTGACAAACACTTTGATCCGGGCCGGATGAAAGTGGGACAGAACTGGATGCCGAACTCGGATTTCTGGAGCAGTCAGAAAGAGAAAATCCGAAGAATCATTGTCGCGGATGACTCCTTTTCCGGCGGACGCGCGATGGAAGCCATATTCCCGGCATTGAATGAAAGACAGGCGTTTCATTGCCGTCTGGATCCGGCGCCTCCGGACGCCACCGGATTGGAATTCGAACTTCAGCTCCGGTCCGGGACGGCCCCTGCCTATGTGGAATTCACACAAAAAAACAGCGCGGGAGGAGAGAACATCTTCCGCTTTTCTCTTCCCGATCTTCCGGTCGGAAAGACCATCAGAATCCGAAAAGACTTTGCCTCCTTGAAATTCAGCAGCAGTCATGGAAAAGCTCCGAAAAGCGATCGCTCTTTTCTTACAGGCCGCATAACGGGCATGGATTTTTACTTCAAACGAAATCAGGAATCGGCAATCCGACTCGGCTCCATTCGCTTTTACCGGGGAAAGGAATCCGTATCGTCCGGAAGGAACCTTCTTCCCTGGGATCCCGACTTCGAAACAGGCCCGTCGGGATTCCTGTCCGTGGACATGAAACAAAAAGTGAAAACGGGTGATGGAGGATTTCAAAGTCGTCGCTCTCTTGATGTTGTCTCTCCCACGACATCGAGTCTGATTCCGGAAGTGATCCGCTCCGACCGGGAATACCGCCTGAGTTTTTATGCCAGGGGAAAACCGGGAACACGCGGCTCTGTCACCTTTCTCAGTTTTCATTGGCGGAACTGCGGAAGCTCAGAATTTTCCCTGACCGATCAGTGGAAACGTATCATTGTCCGGATTCCGCCATATTCGAATGCGCATCCGAGCCATCGAATTCTTTTTCAGCCGCGGGAAGCTCCTTTTTCTGTCGACCGCGTTCAGCTGGAGGAAGGGACTTCCGCCACGGAGTTCGTCCATCCGTTTCCGATCACCCTGAATGCGACAACCGGGGCTCCCGCGGAGATCGTGACAACAGAAGAACTCCCGGTATCATTGAAAGGGTCTGTTTTTCTTGCACGACCGGGTTCTTCCCAGATTCTTCTGAAACTCTATTGGAATAAGAATCTGATTGAAACAAAAGCAATTCCATCGGATCAGCCCTTGACATCCTTTACATTTTCCTGTCCGTTTGCCCGGGAAGCGGGATATTATCCTTGCAGAATTGAGGCGGTAACAGTCAAAGGGGAAAAACTGGCACAGCAGTCCGTTCCCTTTCTTGTTACGGAGCCTTTTCCGAAGGGAGGAGACTACTACGGAATCATGTCCGGTCCCATTGAACTGGCCGCTCTGCGTCGGATGGGGGTATCCCTTCTTCGGAACAATATTGAAATCTGGAAGGACCGGGAGAAAAAAGGTCCCCGCATGAACTCTCCGGAAGAGCTCTCCGGCGGACCTGTGTACGGTTCGGATTTCCGGTTTCTTGGAACGCTCTATAATCTTGCGGAAATTCCTGTCTGGGCACGTCGTCCCAACAGCCGGTTTGCCGATCCGGAAAAGTTCGCCTCCTACCTGGAACGGCTTCTGGAACGGAATGCGAAAAAAGTGACCGCTCTGGAAATGGATAATGAAATTGATCTCTCCTTTGTCCGGATTCTTGGAATATCGCGGACGGAGGTTGTTCAGCGCTACGGAGAACTTCTGAAAAAAGCCCACCCAATTGCCCAAAAATACGGGGTCAAGCTGGCGGTCAGTCCGGCAACCGGACCGGAATTTACGGAACAGCTTTTCCGTTCAGCTCATGAATCCTTTGACATATTTGCAGTCCATCCGTATGTGTATCCCAGAACGATTTCTCCTCTCGGATACGATTGTGCGAATCCGGAATCCGGAGGATTCCTGTCCAGAATGGATCACATTGTCAAGCTGATTCGGCAATATGGGAACAAACACGAACTTGGAGTCGGCGAGCTTGGATGGAACTTGACAAATGATGCGGATTATTCCTCCCGGGCCGCGGCAATTCAAGCGGCCTATCTGGCGCGATCTTCCATTCTGATGCGGACGTATCCGGAGTGCAGATGGTCCATCTGGTATACGATCTCCAACAATACAGGACAATCGGATTACGGGATTTTCCGAACGGATAACGGAATGCGTCCCCTTCCCGCCGCGGCAGCCTTTGCTCAGGTGGCCCATCTCTTTCAGGGGATGCAGGGGGGGCAGGCAAAACGACTGCTGGATGATGCCCCTCATTATCTCGTGGAATGGAGTCTGGACGGAGAACGCCGTTTCGCTCTTTGGACCAGCGATGAAGAGGCCACGCCCGTATACCTTTCTCTTCCGAAGATGAAGGTATGGAATCTTTACGGGAGCTCTTTGAGCCATCGGAAGGTGCCGTACACTGATATGCCGGTCTTCCTGGCGGTCCCGGAGAAGGAAGGCAATGCGGCGGCGGGATCAATCAAAAAAGAGTTGACTCGTCTCCGTCCGTTTCGCCTTTCGGCTTCCCTGATCTCCCGGAAGGAGGTCCGTCTTCGCGTGTACAGCAACAGCGACCGCGAGCGGAAGGTGACTTTCTCCCTAGAGAATTCCTCTCCCGGAACCTTGGTGCTGAAGTCAAGACAGGAAACCGTCTTTTCTCTGCAGCTTTCCCGTCCGATGCCGATTGGACGTTCCATGGATTCTTCTCTTCGGATCTTTTTCGACAACGAGAGCCGGAGTGAAAACCTGCATTTCTCGAAATTGAACCCTGTCGCTTTCCGCGACTGCCATCAAGACTGGAAAAATTGGGATTTCACGAAAAGTCCCGGTGTTATCCTGCTGAACCGGCGCTCCCACATCCAGCCGCCGGACGTCATCCCGTGGAAAGGACCGCAGGATCTTTCCGCCATGCTGTTTTTCTGTTATGACCAGAGCGCTTTTTATCTGTTTGCCTCGGTCAGAGATGACAAACTGGAAGTCCGGGGAAACGGGAAACGCATTTATCAGGGAGATTGTCTTCAATTTGCCATTGATCCCGAAAATGATGCCTGTTCCGGGAAAGGATTTCAGAACGATTACGAATTCGGTTCGGCATTCGGAAAGGAACCATGGTGCTGGTTCTCTCCGGATGGCGGAAACCGGCCTGCCCGCTACGAAAACCTTGTCACTCGCACCGAGGACCGAACCCTGTACCGAATCCGGATTCCGTGGAAACAGCTTTCTCCTCTGCGGCCGGTTCCCGGAAATGTTTTCGGTCTTTCCATCGTCATTCCGGACTGTGATGGCGGAAATGTCCAGTTCCGTCTGGAATATGGAGGCGGGATTGCCGCGGGGAAAAATCCGGCCTTGTTCCGGAAAATGACGCTTCTCCCACCCGTTCAGGGGAAATAAGACAAAAGCCTTTCCCGAGATTGCTGTCATGGGCGGAGAAGCGCAAGAAACGGCAGTCAGGGGCTCAAGCAGCCTGACAAGGAATCAGAACGGGGCCTCATCGGGGAATTGACATGCAATCAAGAAGGTTCCATCCGGAACAAACATCCGACAGGGGCGGTCCACGGAGCCGCCCGGTCCCCCCTCATCGGCCTTCCCTGTCTGATGAAATTTACCAATGATCGGAAGCCCCTCAACGGCAGAAATCCGTATGCTCCTGACAGCAATTGGCAAATAGTCGCGGAAAAACAAGGAATGAGCTCGAATCATCTCCGTTGAGATCCGTTAACGAATCCGCCATTCCTTTTTCCGCAAACGGCAAAACAGAGACAACCATTGGTTACCGATCAAACGGTTCATTATCGCATCTGCCGATACACGAAAATCTTCCGTTTTTCAAACATTTCCGAGTCTGGCGAACAACAGAATTTGATCTTTTGCTTTTTCATTCCAGCTGGAGAGCATAGCCGGAAAACTCCCGGATCCCCGAAAGGATGAGTTTTCCGGGAAGCTGCTTCAGAAGAGTATTCGCCGGAAGAAACGAATGTTTCACTACGTTTTCCGTCGGAATCTCAATGGTCTCCGGAGAACCTTCAAAGGTATGAATCAGAGTAAGCGCCCAGCCAGCCCCATCTGGATTTGAGGTTACTTGCGTACTATGTTCTTGCGCAACCCCGAACGAAAGGAGGATGGCATGGGACGTGAAGGACGAGATTATTGGGAGGCGGAACTGTCAGAATATTGGGACAGCGGCTTGACGATTCAAGAATACAGCGAACTGAAAGAACTTCCTTACGAAAGTACACGCCGCTGGATCCGAGTGTTGGAAAAGGCACGCCAGGATGATGCAAGCGACCCTGAATTGCTGGAGCTAGTAGAGATCAAGCCTTTGCAGACCAATGCGAGTGATAGCTCTGGGATTCGGCTGCTGATTGACGGCATAGAAATTGCGGTGGCAAAAGGTTTCGATGGCACTACACTGTCCGAAGTGTTGAATCTGCTCAAGGCACGGTCATGTTCGGCTTCGGCGGTTCGGTAAAAATCTACTACTGTCCGACTCCGGTGAACATGCGAAAATCGTTCGA
>CALXMJ010000031.1 GCA_944389445.1 uncultured Victivallales bacterium
TGCCGTTAAATAAATGGCAGGGGCTGAGAGCCTCGAACTCCCGACCTGCGGTTTTGGAGACCGCTGCTCTACCAACTGAGCTAAACCCCTGTATATTCAGTCTTTCATGCGCAAGGCGCGCCGGAGAACTTACTTGGTTTCTTTATGAACCGTGTGTTTGCGTTCGAACTTACAGTATTTTTTCTTTTCCAGACGGCCAGGAGTATTGCGTTTCTCCTTCGTCGTCGTGTAATTTCTATGCTTGCATTCGGTGCATTCCAATGTGATTATTTCACGCATCTTAAAGCTCCGTTACCGAAAATCAGGAGTGCGACCTTGTGGCCGCACTCCGGAATTCGGAGGTTATTCCGATCTTACTTCAGAATTTCTGTAACGCGTCCGGAAGCAACCGTGCGGCCGCCTTCACGGATAGCAAAACGCTGGGTCTTTTCCATAGCAATCGGGGCAATGAGTTCGACTTCGATCGAGACTCTGTCGCCGGGCATTACCATTTCAACGCCTTCCGGCAGTTTGATCACACCGGTAACGTCGGTCGTTCTGAAATAGAACTGAGGACGATAGTTGCTGAAGAACGGGCTGTGACGTCCGCCTTCTTCTTTGGACAGAACGTAAATTTCCGCCGTGAAGGTCGTGTGCGGGGTGATGGAACCCGGTTTTGCGAGAACCTGTCCGCGCTCGACTTCTTCTTTTCTTGTTCCGCGAAGGAGGCAGCCGATGTTATCGCCGGCCTGGCCTTTGTCGAGTTCTTTGTGGAACATCTCAACACCGGTGATGGTGGTCTTGCTGGTCGGTTTGATTCCGACGATTTCAACCGTATCGCCGACTTTGACTTCACCGCGCTCCACACGACCGGTAACCACGGTTCCGCGGCCTTCGATGGAGAACACGTCTTCGATCGGCATCAGGAAGGGTTTGTCTGTTTCACGCTGGGGCTCAGGAATCCAGGTATCGATCGCATCCATGAGTTCCTGGATGCATTTGCATTCCGGAGCGTTCGCATCGGTGGCCTGCAGAGCAGGATAAGCGGCGCCCTTGATAATCGGGGTGTTGTCACCGTCGAAGTCATATTTGCTGAGGAGTTCACGGATTTCCATTTCGACGAGGTCGAGGAGTTCCGGATCATCAACGAGGTCAACTTTGTTCAGGAAGACAACGATCTTCGGCACACCGACCTGCTTCGCGAGAAGGATGTGCTCACGAGTCTGGGGCATCGGGCCGTCAACAGCGCCGACGACGAGAATCGCAGCGTCCATCTGAGCGGCACCGGTGATCATGTTCTTGACATAGTCTGCATGGCCCGGGCAATCCACGTGAGCATAGTGACGCTTGTCGCTCTGGTACTCAACGTGAGAGGTGGCGATCGTCAGAATCTTCGTGGAGTCACGGCGGCCCTGAGATTCAGAGGCTTTCGCAACCTGGTCATACGGAATGTAATCCGCGAGACCCTTGAGGTTCTGCACATGTGTGATTGCTGCTGTCAGCGTGGTCTTGCCGTGGTCAACGTGACCGATTGTTCCAACGTTGGCGTGGGGCTTCTCTCTTACAAATTTCTCTTTTGCCATCTCGGGGCCTCCTTTTGGTGACTTGCATGGCTTATTGTTTACCGTTTATAAATAACGTCCGTTTTTCATTCTGTTTCCACTGCCCGCAATGGCGGGAAAATGGAGCCCACAACCGGGATTGAACCGGTGACCTCGTCCTTACCAAGGACGTGCTCTACCAACTGAGCCATGTGGGCTGAATGTCCGCAGCCGACTTTCCGTCAACCGCAAACGAGTTTATACTATACAGCATCTCTGCCATAAATCAAATTGATTTTCTGATTTTTATGAAAAAATCCAATTCCACATTCATTACAGCCTCATCTTCACGCCTGGCAGAACCAGTTTTTCCAGTCAACCTCCGCCGCGTATCCATCAAGCTGAATAAAAATGGTGCTCGAGGGGAGACTCGAACTCCCATGGATTGCTCCACTAGCACCTCAAGCTAGCGCGTCTGCCATTTCGCCACCCGAGCAGTTCTTTTTTCCGCATTTCTCCAAAAAACATCGGCAATGCGAAGGTTTACTATACCACTGTTTTCTGCAATGTCAAATTTTTTTCCGGCTCTTCCTGAAAAATTTCATAAAGGAATCCGTCCCTGAAACGGATTCCTTCGTCTCCTCCCTGTTCAAAACAGGATTCTCCGCCAGAAAAGGCTTTACGGTTTTCCGCCGATCCGGATCAGTTCATACACCCCAAGTGCGCCATGCCGTCCGGCGGTATCCACCTGGAATACCGTTCTACCGTCCCGGATGGAAACCGGCACCTCGGAAAGGCGTCTCCCGTCGAAATCAACCGCATACAGACGAAAACCGGAATATTCCCGGTTCAGCGAAATTTCCGCTTTGCCGCGCCGGACCAGAAGCGGAAGCTCTCCCCAGCTCTCCCAGATCCGCATATCCGGGTCACTGAACGTCATTCCTGTATTCTTTGTCTCGGTCAGATGAAGAATCAAAAGGCGATCGCTTTCCTTTAAGGGCCGATGGTCTCGCGAAGCAATCAGAATTCCGCAGAATGTCCGCAGGTTCCGGACCTCCGCAAAACGTCCGCGCAGGGAATCTCCGCCCTCCAGCAGGAATCCTTCGCTCCGGGAAGTGACAGCACAGAACCGGTTCTTTTTCATTCCCAGAGTCAGTTCTCCTGTTGAACTGACGAATGTTCCGCTCGCAGGATCATAACTGTTCTTGGGAATCGCTCCCGCACGTTCGAGTTTTTCAAACGCATTCAAATGATCGGTCGAGCGCACAACCGGAACGTTCAACCGCAGCTTCTCCCCGACGGAATCCGAGGAAATCGCAGCGACTGTCCCGGAGGGAAGCACAGGAGTTTTTCCCGGGGAAAACAGCACATTCCCGGTTTTTGCGACCAGTCCGACCCGCGAGGGAACAATTCCACACTCGTCCGGACTTTCCGGGGACTCGAAATGTCTCCGGTTCAGAAGAAGCGGAACCGAGCGGTCGGAAACCCTGACATCCCTCCGCAGGAAAAACAGATTCCCAGCCCGTTCCGAAAGCAGCCGCATCGGATCGTTCACGATGTCAAAGAATTCCAGCCGGCTTTCTTCTTTGGCAAACAGCGCAGCATTGTGCGAATAGGAGAAACGGCAGAGCGCACTCCAGTCCTGAAGCGCCGCATACGCCCCGGTCAGAAACGCTCCCTCCACATTGTACGGGTTCGTATTCGTAAAATCCCATTCCGTGACGAAGAAGGGTTTTCCGAATGCACGAGTCTGAAACATGTGGTTCAGAGAGCCGGCGCCTTTGCTGATCGAACTGTCATTCACCACCATCGCGGGAAGCCCCCATCCTTTCATCATGACCGGATGCGCCCAGTAAAAGTGATTCTCAATCAGGTCATACGGTTCCCGTAAAAGCATCGTAATGATATTTGTCCCATGATTCTGATCAGCAAGCATCTGTTTCACACCGATGGACCGAAGGAAATCCCGCATTTTCGCATAACCGGCCGGATAAACCTCCATAAGGAATCTCGTCCAGTAACGTCCCCGATCCAGATACGCCGGTTGAAAATTGTGACGTTTCAGCCATGTGTCAAACTTCCGCTCGTAAACTTCTTTCGTTCCATTGACCAGCGACGTCCAGTAGATTGCATTCTCGTTGATCAGATCCAGATTCAGGATTGCCGGGTCATCCTTCCAGGCAAGTCCCGTATAGGGATTCACCGCGCTCAGAAGATTTGCGGCATACGTCTGCCAGTTGCGCATGGCATCGTCCGAGACGAAAACAAGTCCCTTGACGCGGGTGCGGTCCACCTTCTCTCCGGGGAACTCCCGGAGCTCTCCCTTTTCCAAATGACGGCTGATGAACAGATCCAGCGTCACATAAATTCCCCGTTTCCGGCAGGCGGCAATCAAATAATCCATCCGGTCCTTGAATTCCGCCTTCATCCGTGTGGAAGTACCGCCGGAACGGTCGCTGGTATCACGGTCAAAATGGTGCAGCCGGATCAGATTGTACCCGATCGAAGCGAACTCCTCCGCCAGTCGGTCCGACTGTGCGTGATCCATGTAATTCGCCGAAAAACAGACATTCGCTCCGTAAAAACGTGCAGGAACTCCGGGTCTTTTTTCAAATTCAACGCGTCCGTTCCGATTCCGGGCGAATCCGTATTTTCCCGCCGGAGCATCCAGCAGGAACGAAAAATCCAGAACGCTGTCACGGAGAATCCGCCGTTTCCCCTTCGCGGGAATCCATTCGGCATTCGCCTTCATCACGACTTTCTCGTTCCGCTTCGGATTGATCTCGTACTCCGAAAGCGATGCTGCGACAATCATCCAGACCGATTCTCCCGCGCTTTCAAAAGCGATCCGCTTCAGTCCGGACCGTTCCAGCGGGAACCGGGTCACATAAAGCCCGATCGCGGAAATATCATTCTGTCCGCGCCATCCCACCGAAGCGCCGGAGAGCGGATACGGCTTCCAGAAATTCGCAACGTCACGGCCGCAGACGACCGGGATCTTCTGCACGCTTCCATCCGCAAACGTGCAGACGATCCGTCCGATCTCCCCTTCCTTCGGCCACGCAACCGCATGCAGCAGATAAAGAAACTTTCCCGGCCGGGAGGAATGAAGCCCGATCTCTGCCCGCTCGGGAAAATAACGACGTTTCGCTCCTCTCAGCACGATACAGCTTCTACCTCCGTTCTTCTCCGGATCGACGACTCGAAACAAAACATTGGAACACACTTTTTCCCCCGGAGTCATGGAGGAAAGATCATTGTTGCGCCCCTGATCGGTCCACCCTCCCCTGCGGTCATCCGGATGGTCGTCGCGAAAACCCATATTCATCGCGGAAGTCAGGTCAAGCGGCACCGAAACGTACGGAGAATGCCGGAAACGGAACCGGAATTCCGTGTTCGAAATCGGACCGCTCTGCGGAACCGGATGGAGCCGGAGATTGATCGAATCCGGCGCGTAGGGTGTGTGCGACAGATCATGCAGCGTTGCGGTAAAACGGCCCTCCATGACAATCAGTCCCGTTTCTGCCGGGAATTGAATCCGCTTCACCGTACCGAGATTGCGGATTTTCTCTCCCTGCTTCAAAACCGCTTTTTTTCCATCGATCAAATACGGTTTCCGCTCCCATATATTTCTCTTGATGATCGTACCGAAAGAAATCCCGTCGATCTTCAGAGCCGGCTCCGCGGAAAGAGCCAGACGGTAATCCGCCCTCTCCTCCGCGGGGCGCTTCCAGTCAACCGCGAGCCGGAACGAACGCTGCGGAAGATGGTAGATTCCCCGATACTCCCCCTCGTTTCCGTTTTTCTTCGGGTAGCCGGAATCGGCAACCGCCGTTTTCGCCGAAAGAATGCTCCCCTTCCAGCCGTTATTCCAGACCGTCAGGACAAAATTGTGACCGCCGATCTTGAACCCGTACGGAGAGAACAGCCCCCATTCATCGGCGGCTCCCGACACAAAAGACCAGAAAAGCAGAACGAAAAACAATCGATACCACATAAATAAAACGCCTTTCTTTCTTATCGGTCCGCAGTCAATGTCAGTTCATCCAGAGCAAGAGGCGCGGAGAGTTTCTCCGCACGGAATTCCAGATTCAGGAACCGCGTTCCGGAAGGAATGTCAATCCGGAAGAAAGCGTTCCGCGGGCCGTCCTTTTCGATTTTCCGGGTGAAGACTTTCGTATAGGTCGGCGACCATCCCCGCGCAAACGGCTGGACCTTGACACGAATCTCCGTGCCGGGCGCTCCGCGAAAACGATACGAAAGACGATTCGCGCCGAGTTCCATGCCTGTCAAATTGTGCAGCTGGAACACCACGCCGTCCCGTTCCGCAACAAATGCTCCGTTTTTCAAGATGGTGCCTTTCGCCGGGGAGTAACCGTCGGGAATTCCGTCCCCGTCGCGATCAACGGAAAGCGGAGGCATGAGATTGAACATCGGATCGGGTTTGGAATCATACAACCGTTTCGCCCATTCCTTCTGCGTCAGCACCGGAATCTCTTTTTCTCTGCACCATTTGAGCAGCTCGTCGTGACGCTTCAGAAACTCCGCCCAGCCGCCTGGCAGAGCGCGGCTGACCATGTGACTGCTTCCGATCAGCACCTGATGGCGCGCGACACGGTTGGCAATCTCGTTTTTCAGTCTGGAAATATCCTTTTTTTCCAGCGAGAAATCGCCCCACATCATCGCGAAACGGCAGCGTTCCGGATTGGGCTCATTGTACACTTTCCTGGCGGAATCGGGATAGGTGGCCCCTCCGGTGTAACCGAGCGAAGGAAACACCTTCCGGAGATTGTCCGCCGTCAGAACCGGCTCATAGCCCCCCGGCTGAATCCATGTGACCGGAGGACGGACACCCGCCCGTTTGAAATTTTCCCGGCTGACTTCCGCCTGAAGCCGCAGAAGCTCATCGGAGGCGAGAAAACCTCCGCCTTTCGGCAGCAGACGGAACTCCATGACTTTCCGTTCCGGGAAATCGACATTATCCTCGTTCCAGAAGCTGCGGAGCTGGAGCTCCTTTCCCTGAAGAGTATACAAATACGCGGTCCGGAGCGCCGGTACATACAGAGAGGAGGTCCGTTTCAGTTCCTTTTCCACCCCGGCAGGCAGTTCTGCAACACGTTTGCCATGAAAAACGCCACGGATCGGCTTTGAAAATTTTGTCTCGTCGGGAATCCCCCGGAAATGCGCTTTGTTTCCCGTCCAGTGGTCAAATACGGGGCAGGATTCGAATTTCCGGCGCTCTTCCGGGGTGCGCGCCAGAAGCATGAACATGGAATGAATCGCGGTATGATCCATGATCTCGTGTCCCTCCTGCTCGCGCTGACGGAGCATCGCGGAAAACGCGGGATTGTGGATCCAGTGCGAAATGATCGACATGCAGAATCTGGAGTCGTATTTCCGGAAGACTTCCGCCATGTCGTTCCATTTCTGAACGGTCTGATTGTCATCGAAGCGAAAGCAGAGACCGCCGGTTTTCGGTACGGTTTCTTCCGCACCGAAGCTGAGCAGCGGGAGCAGAAGGATCATTCTGCAAATCCAATTTCTCATAAGAAACCTCCTATTGTTTTTTCCGTTCCTGAATGGAACAGGGGATGGGAATCCGAATGATTTCCGGCGGCATTTCCGGATTTGCCAGAAGCGAGCGGAAAATCCGCATCTCCTCCTTGGCAAGCGAGTCGAAATCCAGCGAAAGGACAATCCCGTGAAATGCGGGATCATGTGCCGCGGCAAGCTGACTGCCAATCAGAGAACAGTCGAAAGACATCTCGTCAAGGATGTCGCGGATTTCCGTATAAAGGAAAATCGGATTGTAGACCGCATCAACCGGGAATCCGAAATGCAGCAGAGAACGAAACTGATTCAGCATTTCGCCGTTGCGCGGCAGGAAGAGTTTCTCATTCAGCGGGATTCCGGCCTCGCGGAAAGCACGCCGGATACCGGCGGCAGGAAGATTCCAGGGAAGAGTGTCTCCGAGAAAAACGATCCCCGTTTTCTTTTCTTCGATCAGGAGCCGGGCGCAGTCATAGCCGGCCTGTTCGAAGTCGAGTTCCACCGTGCTGGCGTTTTCGAACGAGTAGACCGTATGCACCACCAGAGGGAACCGTCTGGAGAGCAGTTCCTGAATCACCGGGGCATGGTAAGGACGCGGACCGATCCAGAGAAGTCCGTCCAGCTGTTCGTTCCGGAGGTCTTTCAGGATGATTTCCGGATTCGACGAACTCAGATTCAGAAGCCGGACATAGGCAGGCAGTTCCGGGAGAATCTTCAGAACGGAGGAAAGATTCTTCGCATGGTATTCGTCGAGATGAATCAGCATTCCATCGGAAACCACGATGCCGATGGTGGGAATTTTGAACTGACAGGCAGTCCGGCTTCCTTCAATTCTTTTAGGATTTGTAAAAGAGCCGATTCCCGGTTTGCCGATAATATATCCGTCGCGGGTCAGCTCTTTCATCGCCTTGCCGACGGTCTGCCGGCTGACACCGAATTTCCGGGAAAGCTCCATGGTGGTCGGGATCTGGACCGATTTCTCTCTGTTCTTCAACGCCAGAGAGAGAACATAACGGCGGATTTTCATATATTCTGCAATTTGTGGGGATTCAGTCATAGCATGCAGCCTTTCCATTATTGATAGGGAAGCCAGATGGTGCCATAGCGTAAATTCTGCCAGGAGACACCGGCAGCGTGTCCGTCGAAGAAAGCTGTCGTTGCCTGATTCTTTCCGCCATGCCGGTACGCGATCCACGGGTTCCAGTCCGTCGAAGAGATATTTTCGCCGGATTCCCAGTAGAGAGCCGGGTCCTGCCGTTTCGCGCAGCCGTCGCGAACCGTTTCCGTGTATATAATCTTCGAAGAGGGAGATTTTACCCGGTTCAGCTGATAATATCCGTTCTGGTCATGCGTGCTGTCCGGGAAACGGGTCGAACCATTGTAATTCTGTGCATAGAATGACGAAAGCTGGGAAAATTTCCGATTGTATTCATAAGGAGCTTTCTTTGTCGGACAGGTCATCGCGTTCACGACATACGCTCTCTGCCAGACATAATCCCTCCCGATGGTTTTGACGCCCGCGCAGTCCATGAATTCCTGATTCGAGTACCATTTGTCATCCTTCTCCGAACCGTCCGCATCCTTGATTTTCCCGCCGCTGAACGGCACCCATGCGTCATTGTTGTTCGACGCATACAGCATTCCGCCTGTACCATATTGCTTCAGAACACTCAGACAGGAAATCTGATTGGCCTTTTCCCGTGCGCTGTTCAACGCCGGAAGAAGAATCGCCCCCAGAATCGCAATAATTGCAATTACCACAAGGAGTTCTATCAATGTAAAACAGAATCCCCTTTTCCGGCAATCGCTTCCGGACCTCTTTCTTTGCCATTCCTCACACACGAGTCTCTTCATGATCAAATGCTCCCTTTTCCTGTTCCGAAACGTTGATTGTTTACATTTGTTGTCAATTGATTGTCCTATGTTTTAATTATACAACAGAAGCGGAATTTTGTCAAGAGGGAAATGAGGAAAAACATAAAAAAACGGAGAGAAATCAGGAACGGCCGGTTCCATTCAAAGATGGCTGAGGGCTCTATTTTGCTTCCGGAAATCGGCGGGAGAGATTCCGGTGATCTTTTTAAATTGATGGGAAAACGTGTAGACATCGGCATAGCCGAAGCGGTCCGCGACCTCCTTCATCCGGAGATCCTGGGAAGAGAGCAGAAGCTGAATCTTCTCGATTTTTCTGCGAATGCGGTATTCCATGGGCGACATATTGTAAAAGCGGGAAAAAATGCGCCGGAAGCTGGTATGGCTCATTTTCAGGGAACGCGCAAGAGCGGGAATGGAACATTTTTCCTCAAAGTCCGATTCCAGAATCCGTGCGGCCTCCTCCATCTGGCGGAGATATTTCCGGTCGCCCGCCGTATGGGGAAGAAGAAGATTCAGGACAAAAGAAAAGGCCTTCCCTATTGTCAGAGGCAGCTTCAATTCAGGCTGTTCCCGGAGCTCCCGGATGATCTCATCGTATCCGGCGGCAATCTCCGGATGGAGCCCCAGCTCAACGAGCGGATGCTCCGGAGAAGCCAGACCCATTTTCTGAAAGATCCAGTAAAACTCCGATGGAAACACAAAATACTTATCCACATACAGCTGATTCGGGAAAATGATCCTTGTATGCGGATCGGCGGGAATCCACTGGATAAAACAACCCGGAGAAAAGGAATAGCGTGTGCCTTTTCTTTCATCCACGATTTCCCCCCTTCCACTGAGGATGTAACATGCGCCGCAGAGATTGTCACGGATGGGATTGCTTCTCGCGTCCCCGTCAGTGGGAATTCTGGAAGTTCCCGCAATGAAACAGCTCCGGACGACGTGAATCGGGGAGGTGTCAAAAGAGGTCAAATCCGGATTGGCCGCACTCATACTGAGCTCCTTTTTTCATTGCGGCAGCAGATGGAAAGGTCCGATGCCGACTTCTTTTCCGCACACAGTAGCGGCTTTTCCGCAAAATGCAAGCGATTTTCCGCAAAAATGGTCAATCAGGACAAATTTATGATCAAAGAAAACATTTTCCCTTCTTTATTTATATGTTATAATATTAAGAAGGCCGAACGGATTGGGGATTCTGAAAATCTGGCCGAAAACAACAATTGAACAGATCTACGGAGGAACGATGAAGAACTATTTTTTCTGTCTGGCGGCAGTGATCTGCCTGACGGTGTCCGGTGCGGAATTCTTTCTGTCGAGTCCGCGGGAGGAACTCAATCTGGTGGAAGAGGGAGCGTGGCAGGAGGCGATCGGGGATCCCATTGATCTCAGGCGGATTCCGGAGAATCTGGTCTGGAGCAAAGCGGTATTCCCGACGAAAAGCATCTCCCGCAAACTGAATTCCGCGGATCCCAAATGGGCGTATTCCACGCTGCCGCCGGAGCAGTATTTCAATTCGGACGGTTCCTTGAAGGTAAAACAGAAACGTTCCATCTGGTACAAGCGGGAAATTGCAGTTCCCGCGGAACTGCTGAAAGATCATACGGCACATCCGGTACTGGGAGGAGCGTCGTTCAAATCCGGCGTCATCATCAACGGAAAGTGCGCCGGGGAATCGCTGCTCTGCACTCTGCCGCTGGATTTCAATGTGACAAAGTTTCTAAAACCCGGAAAAAATGAAATCGTCATTGCAGCAACGGTTCGGGAAGGACTTCTGGACCTCAAAAACCGGGTCTATCTTGCGCCGAGCAACGGAGGGGAACTCGGAGTCCGGGGACCGGTCCGCCTGGAGTTCCGTCCGCTGACCGCCATTGAGGACGTCTTTCTGAAAACCAGCGTCAAAAACAAACAGATCGAACTGCTCCTCACGCTCCGGAACAGCGGAACATCGGAAACGGAGGTGATTCCGGAAGTCCGCATCCGCTCCGATCGCGACTGGAAACAGGTCAATGCGGTCTTTTCCGGTGCTCCGGTCCGAATCGCGCCGGGGAAAAGCGCAGTCGCCACGATCAGAAAGAACTGGATTGCACCGATTCTCTGGTCACCGGAATCGCCGGAACTTTATCTTGCCGACATCTCGCTCCGGAAAGGGGATCGTACAATCGACCGTTTCTGCCGGGAATTCGGTTTCCGGGAGTTCTCAATCCGCGGAAAGGACTTTCTGCTGAACGGAAAACGGATCGTTCTTCTGCGGAATTCCACACTCTCCGGACTCCGCACACAGGAATATCAGCAGGAAGCCGGGCTGGAAGTCCTCCGCACCTCCCACAAGGTGAACAGCATCCGCCAGCACCTCGGGACCAGCAATCAGGATATGATTTACCGGGCGAACCGGACCGGAATGCTGATGATGCCGGAATCCGCGTACTCGTGGAAAGGACGTTTTCCGATGGAAAAAGCGCAGTTCTGGCTGCCCGGCGTCCTGGAATATTACAAGGCGTGGGTCCGGCACTTCCGGAACGAACCGTCGGTCGTGATCTACAATCTGACCAACGAGACCTTCTGGGCAAGCCGCTCGCCGGAAGACATGGCAGTCACGAAAAAAATGGTCGAAACCATCCGCGCCGAGGACCCGACCCGTCCGCTGCAGGGCGACGGCGACAACAGCTGGGGCGATCAGCTCGACATCATCAACATCCACTATCCCGAAGGACAGGCAGGCACACTCCGCCTGAAATATACAAACTCCGGCATCATCATCCCCAACGACTTCGACTGGCTGACTCCCAAAGGCGGAAAAGGCTGGAACAGCAATTTCCTATGGGACCGTCCGCTCTTTCTGGGGGAATTCGGGCTCGGACTCAGCAATGACAACTATTCCAGCGTCGTCGGCGACGAATACTACACCTGGACCAAATGGGAAAACCGCGAAATGGCCGAGCGCAACGACGGCATCCCCGCCCATTCCGAACAGAACCCCTTCATGGAATATCTGAAAAAGCGGATTGTCCATCTGCGCCATGCGGGAGTCGCCGGACTCAATCCATGGGGAGGCTATTTCCCCCATGTTCTGAAAATGACGCAGGTTGCGCCTCTCGACTACCATGCCAACGCATCCTCCGGAGAACTCTTCCGCCGGAAAATCGCCGTATTCAACGATACGAACACCGGAAATTCCATTGATAAAATCCGTTATGCGCTTTACATCGGCAAAGATCCTGTTTTCAGCGGAGAGAAGAAGATTTTTCTGAGAACGGGGCGAAAATGGAGCGGAACTCTCGAAATTCCCCTCCCCGAAACAAAAACGCTTCTGAAAGGCCGCCTGATTGTCCGCGCCCTCTGGAACCGGGGAAAAACCGAGGTGGAATTCGACCGCTTCGAACAGGAATTGAACATCATCCCGAAACAGGATCTTTCCGCACTGCGGAACGAGATTGCGATTCTGGATCCGAAAGGAACCCTGAATGGGCTCCGTGACACATTGAATCTCACAAAAGCGGCATCCTTCTCCGGAATGGAAATCCCGTCCGGGAAAAAAGTAGTCGTCGTATCGCGCGACGCATGGTCGGCAGGACAGAACAAAGCGCTGGACCGCTTTCTGGAAAACGGCGGAGTCGTGCTGCTCTTCCCGCAGAAAGGGTGGAAACCGTGGCGGGTCGAACTGCCGGAACGCGATCCGCTTCATGCGGCAACTCTCTCCTGGACCGGGAAA
>CALXMJ010000032.1 GCA_944389445.1 uncultured Victivallales bacterium
ACAGCTCGGGAACGCAACAATGATCGGAGAAATGAAAATGTCCGAAGGGATCCGGGCATTTCTCTACCGCCAGCCGGACGGATCGCAAACAGTCGTTCTCTGGGCTGTCTCCCCGCTGGAAACAACGGACAGCCGAGGACTCATACCCACGGAACTCCCGCCGAAAGCAGCTTTATTTCCCGCATCCCGGGACATTGCCGCGACCAATTTCCTTGGAACCCGGAGGGTCCTGTCGCCGGAACAGGGAAAAATCCGGGTGAATGCGATCCGATTCCCGCTCTATCTCTCTGGATTTCACGGTCTGAAAGCGGAAATCCCGCCGAAACAGTCTCCGAAATTTTCCAGAGACGAAAGCGAATTCGACAAAAGCATTGTTATGAACATTCATTTCCCTCCGGAGTGCAAAATCTCTCCGATGGGAGAAGCAGTCACAATTCCCGGGGATCAGACAACTGCCGTTCTGCAGATATGGAATCTTTCCGAAACGGAGAAAATATGTTCTCTGAAATTCTCCGGAGCGGAAATCACGGGATTCCCCTCCCGTACCACGCTTGCGCCGGAAAGCAAAAAGGAAATCCCGATCCGGATCAACTGCAGCGGCAGAATCATAGGCGATCTTGTATTTTCCGGAAGCGCAGGCAATAGAAAAATCACACGCCTGACAATTCCCTTCAAGCAGTTTCACAAGATGGCGGCTTCCGGATTTCAGCAGGCTCTGCCGTGGACCGGAGATCCGAATCTGTGGAGTGGTCCTTTTGTCACCCGCACAGGCTTCGATGAAAAGGAACAGGCAGTCACAATGGACATCTCGTTTCCCAAAGGAAAGCATCCATGGACCTATCCGGAATACCTTCTCCAGCTTCCGCAGGAAAGCATGAAAGGAGCATACGGAATCTCATTCGAGCTGAAAGCCGATACGGAGATCGGAATGTGTCTCTTCATCACGCCGATGAACACGCCGGGACGCCCGGGAAGAATCATTGAATACACCATGTCCCCGCCGGAAAAAGACCGCTGGAAAGAACACATCATCGTTCTGAATCAGGATCCGCATGAAATCACCGCGCTCCGCCTGGGAATGACTCCCCGGAAAACGACCTCATTCCGTCTCTCCGTCCGGAACATCAGACTTCTGTACAGGAACCAATAAAAAGGAAGCAGAAGCAGATCAGCGGTCCACCGTGATTTCGAGCGTTTCGTAAGCGCGCTCCAGCAGTTCCGTCATGTCGCCGAGCAGAGCCTCCTCCGCCTCGATCCGGTAGAGTTTGGCGGCGACGGACGGCGACGGTGGCGCAAACACCGTACAGCTGTCCGGGAAATCCTCGATCGACGTCTGAAACGTCCCGAGCTCCTCCGCCCGGCGGATCGTCTCCATCTTGTCCAGTCCGCAGAGAGGACGCAGGACCACATACTCCGCAGCGTTGTCGATTGTCCCGAGATTGATGACCGTCTGGCTGGCGACCTGCCCGACCGATTCCCCCGTCACGATCGCATACAGCCGCTTCCGACGGCATATCATGTTCGCGATACGCATCATGTAGCGACGGTACAGGACCGTCCGGAACTTCGGATTGCATACATCGCGGATCTTCTTCTGAATCTCTGAAAAATTACAGGCATAAAGAGTCCCGGGCTTCTGATGGCGGTTCAGGATCGCCGCCAGTCGCCGAACCTTGTCCAGCGACTCCATCGGCGTGTACGGATAACTGTGGAACGTCAGATAATCCACATGACAGCCGCGGTTCATAATCAGCTTGCAGGCAACCGGCGAATCAATCCCGCCCGAAAGCAGCGCCAGCACCGGACTGTTGCTCCCGACCGGCAGTCCCCCCGCGCCGTTGAACGATGTATAGTAGACCAGCGCATTGACATCCCGCACCTCAATCCCCACGGTCACTTCCGCATGAGTCAGGTTGACTCTCAAATGCTCCTCGCCGAACATCGCTTCAATGTGAGTCGCCACGGCGATTTCGATGTCTCTGGAACACAGAGGAAAGGATTTGTCGCTTCTTCTTGCGCGGACCCGGAACTCCACCCGCGGCCGGACCGCAAGAATCGGATCGAAATGCTCGTGAATGCTCTGCGTGACCAGCGAACAGATCTCCGTCATATCGGGTTTACATTCGAGCGCGGGGGAAAAGGATTCCAGTCCGGCACAGCGGTGAAGCCCTTCCCGGATCGTCTTCAGCTCCTCTTCCGAAAACGCGGACTCATCCTTCTTCCGGATATAGATCCTCCCGCGGACTCGTTTGAAAGAAATGTTTTCCAGAGAGGCACATTGATATTTCATGTTATCAATGAGTTTCTCTTCAAACATCGAACGGTTGTCGCCTTTGGTGGCGATCTCGTGATAACGGCAGATAATCGTATTGTACATGGATGAAACCTTCTTCTCTGGCAGCGGAGGAAAAAACAAAACAGGCGGCGGAGAATTCCGCACTCCGCCGCCGGAAACGGATCTTCCGTCCGGACCCGGCGGCAGAACCGCCCCGGACGGTAACGCAATCAGGTGTACTTCAGCACCTCTTCCATCGTTGTTTCACCGTTCAGAATGGCGCGGACTCCATCCTCGCGCATAGTGACCATTCCCAGTTCGCGCGCCTTTTCGCGGATGGCGATGGTCGGCGCGTTCGCAAGGATCAAGTCGTTGATCTTCGGGTTCATGACCAGAAGCTCCGTGATCGCCTTTCTGCCCTTGTAACCGGTGTTATTGCAGTAGGGACACCCCTTGCCGTAATAGAACATGTTCTCTCCGACATCCGAGCGCTCCAGCTCCAGCATTTTCAGGTCGTGGTCCGAGGGCCGGAACGCCGTTTTGCATTTCGGGCATACGCGGCGCAGAAGGCGCTGCGCCAGAATACCGATCAGCGCGCTGGTAATCAGGAACGGCTCCACGCCCATATCGACGAAACGGGTCACGGCGCCGGCGGCGTCGTTCGTATGCAGCGTGGAGAAGACCAGATGCCCCGTGAGCGCCGCCTGAACCGCCATCTGCCCGGACTCGATATCGCGGATCTCTCCCAGCATGATGATGTCGGGGTCCTGACGAAGGAAGGCGCGCAGCGCGCGGTCGAAGGTCATCCCGACAGCCTCGTTGATCGGCAGCTGAATGATGCCTTCCAGGTCATATTCGACGGGGTCCTCTGCCGTCAGGATCTTGTCCTCGATGCGGTTGATCTCCTTGAGAGCGGAGTAAAGGGTGGTCGTCTTGCCGGAACCGGTCGGACCGGTCACGATAAAGATGCCGTTCGGCCGGGAAATCATGTCGCGAATCTTCTCCAGCACATCCTCGTTGATTCCGAGAACGTCGAGATCCAGGTTCACAACGGAACGGTCGAGAATTCGAAGCACGACCGATTCCCCGAACTGGGTCGGCAGGGTTGAAACACGCCGGTCAATCGGCTTGCCGGCGATCTTGAGCTGAATCTTGCCGTCCTGCGGACGGCGGCGTTCGGAGATGTTCAGCCCGGAAAGAATCTTCACACGGCTGATAACGGGAATTGCAAGGTTTTTCGGCGGCGGAGCCATCTCATAAAGCGCACCGTCGACACGATAGCGTATCTTGAATTCGTTTTCGAACGGCTCGAAATGAATGTCCGACGCTTTGTCCTTGATCGCCTGATACATGACGGCATCGACGAAACGGACGATCGGCGCATCATTTGCGGCACTGGTGATGGAATCCTCGTCATTCTCATCCACATCCGCCAGATCCTGCATATCCATTTCAGCGAGGACGGAGGCCGCAGAGGCGTCATCTTCCGGATAATATTTTTCCAGAGCCTTTTCGACCTGCTCTTCCGGTGCCACCAGAATATTCACGTCGTGCCCGAATATGAAACGCATTTCATCGGCGACCTGATAATTCAGCGGGGAGCGCAGGGCCGCATACAGGGTGGAACCATCATAGGAGACCGGCACCACGCCGAGCATTCTGGCATTCGCGGGCGTGACAAGATTAATCACATCCTCCGGAATTTCCATGGAAGAAAGATCAATCACCTCGGTGCCGAGTCCATGAGCGATCTGCTCCAGGATCTCCTCTTTTGTCAGGATTCCGAAATCGACCAGCAGTTCCTGCAAAGGGGTGCCGGTCCGTTCGTGTTCCTCGACCACTTCGGCGAGCTGTTCTTCCGTACAGCATTCATTGGCGATCAAAATATCCTTCAGGGTCTGATTTTCAGTATCCAGCATGTTCAGTCTCCATATTAATCCACGTCGCCGACGGTTGCGGCGATAACTTCAGACAGTGTGGTAATTCCCGCCGCCGCTTTGCGCAGAGCGTCTTCACGCAGGGTTCTCATTCCGGACTTCCGCGCGGCCTCGCGAATGGTTGAAGCGGCGACCTTCTCATAGATGAGGTCCTGAATTTCCTCGCCGATCATGAAGATTTCATAAATGCCGACACGTCCTTTGTATCCGGTTCCGCCGCAGACTTCGCATCCGGTACCCTTCATCAGTTTTGCCTGCGAGAGGAACTTGTCATCAAGTCCGAGCATACGGATTTCATCCGGGGTTGCCGTCACCCTCGCGGCGCAGTTCTTGCAAACGCGGCGAAGGAGGCGCTGCGCCATCACGGCACGCACCGACGACGCCACAAGGAAGGGTTTCACACCCATATCCACGAGTCGGGTTACGGCACTGGGCGCGTCGTTCGTATGGAGAGTGGAGAACACAAGGTGTCCCGTCAGGGAGGCGTTGATCGCGATTTCAGCGGTTTCCAGGTCTCGGATCTCTCCGACCATGATGATGTTCGGCGCCTGACGGAGCATCGCTTTCAGAGCGGCGGCGAAGGTCATGT
>CALXMJ010000033.1 GCA_944389445.1 uncultured Victivallales bacterium
TGTACTATACTCATTTTTGTTTTTCTTGTATTTCCTGTTTCCTTTATTTTTTTTTATCCTCTTTGTTTTATTAGTTGTCTGCCGCTTAATTCCGGAGACTTTTCTTTTTTTTTCTTTTTTTTCAAAACGCAACCGGAAAAATGCCGCATCAGGTTCTTACAATGAGTAAACAGAACCAGGAAAACAATTGAGGAGATCAGAAACATGGGAAACAAACCACATTTTGCCAGAACCGTCATAATGAACCGCGCCGTACCCGGATCAGGGAAAACTTCTCTCTCTCGCTGTATCACCGATGCCATCCGCGCGGCAGGGCTGACTATCGCCAATCACTCCACCGATGATTATTTCATGGAAGATGGACGATATTGCTTCGATCTGGCCAAACTGTCGGATTACCACCATTGGAATCTTCTCGATTTTCAGCAGTCGCTGCGTCGAGGTGTCAATGTGGTGATCTGCGACAACACGAACCTGCAGCCGTGGCAGACTGCGCCATATACGGACCTGGCCAGACGGTATGGGTATCAGGTCATTTTCCTGAATCTGACACCGCGTGAACTGTGGAAGCATGTGGCTGCCCAGCAAGTGACCCCGGAAAAGCCCGATGCACACGGTGTACCGGAAGCGCGGCTGGCTGAGTTTATCCATGATTTCAATGAATATGACGAACTTCTGAATCCGCTCACTGCAGTCGACCCGAGTCGACATCACCATTATGTATGGAATCAGCGGAATCTGCGCCCTGAAGTATCAGGACCGGCATCACATTTCGATCTGGACCATCTGGTGACGATTCGTCCTGATGAATACCATGAAGCGAAAAAACATATCGGAGTGGATTTTCTGGAACAGATCCGGAAAAGCGCGTGAATTCAAGAAAGAAGGTTATGCTATGCCGGACAGACCGAAAATCGCAGGGACCCCCCTGAATGGCTGCGGGATTCTCCTCCTGAAACAAACAATCTGCTGAGAAAGGAAAAACCATGTTCAATTTTATCCTTGTTGCAGGTATAATCTGGCTGCTGCTCACTGTGTTTGAACCCCTTGTCGCTTACTTCGAGGCAAAATCCGAATGCGACCGGAAATACGCACCTGCCCGTGCACGCAGAGCCGAGATCTATGAGGAACTTGCCGCAATGCATCGGCAAAGCCCGTTATATCAGCAGATGGTCCAGCAGAAAAATGTGAAAAACACCGGTGCCAGACAGCAAAGAAACAACAGAATGAATGGGCGGACTCAAAAATCGAAGAGAGCCGCCGGGGTGATCTCCGCAGGTTCAAACGGGAAGGGATCAGCTCCGCAGGGCAGTCATCCTTGCGGACGAATTGTTCAGCACAGGAAATGAATTTATAGAGAAAGGATTTCAGAATGATCTTGCTTTATCTTCTTGCAGCCGGAATGGTTGCATGGTTCATCCTTACCCGCGCCGGATATCTGATCAAAGGTTCCCCGGAAAAACAACGGGAGGAAGCCGCTTACAGGCAACTGATGGATCAGCTGAAGGAGGAGGCATCATATTATACCGGCAGACCAGTTTCCGAAGAGGAAATTCTGTCAAAAGGTCAGGAATTCAATCGGAGAAATTCCCATCGCAGGGAAAGGAAATGAAGGAGTCCTTATATGACGAATAAACCGAAAATCACCGGAATCAAGCTGAACGGCTGGGGGCTTCTGGCGCTGGCAGTGATTGTTTTTTTCTTCTGGGAACCATTGCTGATTATCGGGGGCAGTCTGGCTATCGGCTGGCTGATTTATCGGAATCGGACAAAAATTCAGCATCTTTGGAACGAAATCGCCGGAAAAAACTGAAGCCCACCCCTTACAATGAGTGTACCCCGAAGTGTGGATTAGAAAAAATGAACGGGAAAGACAATGTAACGGAGGAAAAAATGATGAACGGGAATGTGAACGAAATGAATACTGGCATGTTTGACCTTGCGAACGCGATGCCGCACTGTGCTGTGATACTGGTCCTTGATACCTCGCACAGCATGTGGGGACAGGGGCTCACCGACATGATGGCTTCGCTCAAGGCGTTTTACAAAACGATTGCCGACATTCAGTTTCTGAATGCGGAGGTGGACATCGCAGCCGTCAGCATGGGAGACAATCTCTGCATGCTGGAGGAGTTCATCCCGCTTCATTTGTCTGATCTGCCGAACCGCAGCATCCGTCCGAAGGGCGATACCCCAATTGGCGCGGCATTGGATCTGGCGCAGGAGGCGCTTCAGGCACAGATCGGGCGTTATCAGGCTGCGGGGATTTCGTATGTGACACCGAACCTGATCCTGCTTTCCGATGGCAAGTCCACTGATGATTTTCAGAGCGCTGCCGAGCACATCCGCTGTTCCGTGGAATCCGGGAAGCTCATCTGCCGTGCCATCGCGCTGGGACGGGATGCCGACATGGATGCTCTTTCTTCGATTGCAGGACGTGACCGTGTCATGATCCCCGACTTCGGGGGGATGAGACAGACGTTTGCTCAAATCGGGCAAATTGTCTCGCAAACCTATGAAGAGGAAGCACAGGAAGTGATTACCGAACAGGCGATGCCTGTGGATCAGCACACAGGAACGGAGTATCTGCTTGACGGTTCCAACATTCTTCACTGGGATGAATACCGCACCGGCATCTCGCTCAAGCATCTGCTTGCCATCACGGACCATCTGAAAACAGAGGGCCAGCCGTTTCAGGTGTTTTTTGACGCGACCGCTCTGCATATCCTGAAAAAACATGCGCCGCAGGAGGTGGAGATATACGAGAATCTGCTGAAGGATGATCCGAATCACTTCTGCCAGGTTCCGGCAGGAACCCGTGCGGATGACTTTCTGCTTCTTCAGGCAGATGCCAATAAAAATGCGCTTATTCTGACGCAGGACCTGTTCCGGGACCATGTCGATAAATATCCCTGGCTCAGGACGGAACGACGGATCATTCCCGGCATGGTCATGAACAGTGTGATCTTTTTCCCGGAGATTTCTCTGCAAATCTCTCTGCCCGTTCCGGAAAAAAGCACGATGGACAGCTTTTAATCAGTAAGCGCTCACCAAACGGGAGAAAATATCATGGGCATTTTTGATGGACTGCTGAACATGTTCAAGAACTCAAACACCGCAACTTCCACCGCGCCTGCGGCAACACATCAGACCGGCAATACCGTTGGGTATCCGACTTATCAGAAGGCTCCGCAGTATCAGCCTGTCCGGCCGCAGGCACAATCTCCGGCAAAACCGGCTGCTGCGTCTTCCAACACCGGTGCGGCCAATTGGTTCAACGGGATCGGCACAGCTTCCGCGTCAAAGCAGACGGACAGTCTCACGGTGTATTCCCTCAAGGGAACCCCGTTACATCTGACGGCCTCGGACTGCAAGGCTTCGGGCGGAGAGGGAACAGTGTATGCGATTCCAGGGAAACCGAATGTTCTTGTCAAGATCTACAAAGATGACCTGCTTCAGAATCCTGCAAAGCGTTCCGAAATCGAGAAACGGATCTATGACATGCTTGCCATCAGCAAGGATATCGATCAGGCTTCTTTCGCCTGGCCTCGCGCCGTTGTCTGCAACAGCCGCGGACAGGTGATCGGTTTTGCCATGAACAGATGCAGCGGAATCTCGTTTCAGGCTTTCAGCGGCGTGAAAAGCATACAGCAGCGTTTCCCCAAATGGACAAGACGCGAACTTGCTCTGGTCGCACAGGACTTCCTGACGAAACTTCAGTATTTAACCTCGAAAAAGATTCTGGTCAATGACTTCAATCCGGCCAACTTCCTTGTGAACCAGAAAGGTCACGTATCCTTCATTGACTGCGACAGTTACCAGATCCCCGGGGAAGGAAGCAGCACAGATATCACCAAGACATACTTTGCATCACATGTCGCACCCGAATTGCTGGAAAATCCCAAACTGCTTGCTCAGCCGCGCAACATTCACCATGTGGAATTCGGGGCGGCTCTGACGGTTTTCAATATCCTCATGTGTGGACTGCATCCATACAGCTACTTTGATCCGTCCAAGCAGTCGGCCTGCGGAACGCCCGATGAAAATCTGCGGAAGGGACGTTGCCCGCTGGGAACGGGAGCCCATTGCATGCTTCCTCGCGGGAACTGGTATAATCTGTGGAGCTATCTGACATTCAACCTGAAAAGTTCGTTTATCCGGACCTTCCGGGATGGTCACAAAGATCCAGCCAAAAGGGCGACGCTTGCCGATTTGCAGACCAATCTGCAGGAACTTCTCTCCATCATGAAGAAAGATCCTGTGAGACTGGATCTGAATCCCGTCAAAGCAAAGCCGAAGGCAAAGTCATCCTCTGCAGGCCACTCTTTTTCTATGGATTTTTGATAACAGAACCGGAAAAAGACAAACGAAACTCTTATAAGTAATAGGATCGGGGCTGAGAAAGGTTTCGACGGAGATGAAAGCCGAAGCGCACGTCTCCGGACGCGGGATTGATACCCGCCGGCTCCACCAAAAAAACAAAGGAGATTATAATTATGAATGTGAAATGCACGAAATGCGGGGGGAATGCCTACCTGAAACATCGCAATCGCGCTGTGGGAACGCTGGTTGGGGGCGGCGCTGGCGGTTATGCCGGCTGGGCAGCCGGAGCCGCAGGGGGAGCAAAAGCCGGAGCGCTGGTCGGATCGTTCCTAGGTCCGTTCGGCACGGCGGCAGGAGCAACAGTCGGCACTCTCCTGGGTGCGTTGACGGGTGCTGCTGCAGGGGCGGCCGCAGGCAATAAACTCGGCGGAATGATCGACGAAGACGTGATCGCGGCATACCACTGCCCCGACTGCGGGCATGAATTCAACCGGTAATCAAAACAGAGGAGTATTCTTATGACTGAAAAGATTTTGGTCGCAATCATCTCTGCCACGGCAGCCATTGCGGTTGCGGGAATCAACTGTTACGCCTCCTGTCACCGGGACAATGCCCGGCGGGCGGCAGACTGAAAAAAACTGGAAAAAAATTCATCCGGGTCGGGAAGAAAAATAAAAGAACCGCTTATATACGATAAACACGGAACAGAAAAAGGTATTCGACAATGGACGTTCTCACAATTTTTGACATCATCAATAATGGCAACTGAAAAACGGGGCTGTGAAAGGATTCGACGGAGATGAAAGCCGAAGCGCACGTCTCCGGACGCGGGATCGTTACCCGCCAGCTCCACCAAAGAAACAGACCGGAAAAACAAAAAGTTCCAGTCTTATTAGAATCAGGAACAACAAGTGGCTAACCTAAACCCAGCAAAGAAAGGAATCGTGCTATGAGAAACTACAACGAAATGAACACCCTCGACGTCTCCAATCCCGCTCCCCGTTGCCCGGTCGTGCTTCTGCTGGACACCTCTTCCAGTATGGAAGGAGCACCGATTGACGAGCTTAACAAGGGGCTGAAACAGTTCCTGCGTGAAACCGCAGCCGATGAGGCGGCGTCCCGCAGCGTGGAACTGGAGGTCATCACCTTCGACAGTTCCGCCAATGTGGCCATGCCGTTCACTGCCATCGGAGATGTGGATCAGAATCCGGATCCGCTGGTCGCTGATGGCTGCACGTCGATGGGGGCGGGAATCCGTCTTGCACTTCGCGACCTGAAGGCACGGCGCAGAATGTACCGGAACAGCGGGATCTCCTCCTATCGCCCGTGGGTTGTTCTCATGACGGATGGTGGTCCGAATGATGACAACTGGGAACAGGCGGCCGAAGAGATGCGCGTCCTTGGTGAGAACGGGAAAATCCAGTATATCGGAATCGAAATCGGCGACGAAGCCGACCACGATACCATGTGTCAGATTCTTCCCTCGCAGCCCGGTCCCGTCAAGCTCAAGGGACTTCGCTTCAAACAGTTCTTCCGCTGGCTGACGGATTCCATGAAGAGTGTGTCTGCAAGCGCCGTGTCGGACCAGGACAACATCCGTTACCGGGGAATTGACGACTGGGGTGAACTGTGATGAGAACAAACACGGAACACAATAAAGGAGAAACGACTATAATGATAGCGCACGATAACGGAAAAAGCACCCGCTGGAACGGTTTTGCCGCCTCTGTTCCGGGCGGCGGTCATATTCGCCACGGGATTCCCTGTCAGGATGCTTCCGCGGTGATGACATCGCCTCGACCGGCAGTGATCGTGTGCGATGGTCGCGGCAGTGCAAAACTTTCCCATCTCGGTGCTCAAGGTGCTGTCGATTCCTTCCGTTTTCAAATGTCCATTTTGGAGCCGTTTCTGGTCAGCATTCTCGATGGGGAAGAAGAAAAAACGGAACAGTGGGTCAAATTCTGCCGGATCATGTACCGCACACTCATGCAGGTGAAGTATGACCTTGCAGAGAAACATAATGAGGAAGAAAAGGAATTTGACTGCACGGTCGCGTTCGCTATTGCCGGAGAAAGGCGCATCGGATGCTTCCAGGTCGGTGACGGCTCCATTGTCCTCCGGCAGAATGGCGTCTGCAAGACCGTTTTCCTCCCTGAAAAAGGCGAATTTGCCAACCAGACCCATTTTCTGCGTCCTGGCGGCGAAGAGCAGATGAAATTTCAGTATGCCTTGCTGGATGCCGAAGTAAATTCCGGGATCGCGATCACCTCCGACGGACCCGAACACCTGATGTTCCGTCTTTCGGATATGACCCCCGGCAAAATATTCGATATGTTTCTGGAGGATCTCCGTAAAGAAGAACTGTGCAGGCAGGATCTGATGGATTATCTGACTCGCCGTGAATGGGCGGATGATCCGCGCGGTTCCGATGACCGCTCCCTCGCGCTTCTGGCCCCTATCCAGATCGGCAGCTCCTCTGAAAAAACGGAAGAATCCGCGTCTCGGGAAGAAGGGTATTCCGCATCCGGACATATCGTTTCCGAACACGGAACGGAGGGCAAGCGGATTCCGGCCGCACCGCTTCCCGTCCCGAATGACACGGCCGAAAACACGGAACCTGCGCCTCCCGCCGAAAACCGGCTCTCTCCCGGCATGACGATCTGCTTCCTGATTCTGATCACAGTTTCCCTCCTGACTTTCGGATACGCGCTCCGGGAACGGAATGCGGTAGACGAGCTCGCATGCGAATTGGACAGCATCCGCATGGAACGGGATCGGATGGAGCAGCTGCTTCACCGGAAGGATACGGAGGGAAAAGAACTCCGGAAAGAGATCCGGGCACTGACAAATGCGCGGAAGATCCCGTGCGCGGAAGAGAGGAGGAGCAATCAATGAAAGTCCGGCACATTCATGCCAGTCCGGAGGAATACATTGCGGTTCACCGGGACGGCTCCGGTGGCTCCGGTGGCTCCGGTGGAGATTTCGAAGAAGACATGACGGGGTGTCTTATCGTGGCGATCATTGGATTCGCCGTGTATCTGATTATCACGTTCTGGAAGTTCATTCTCTGCGGAATTCTGCTGATTGCCGCAGGATGGCTCATCTGGAAATTCCGCGGTCCGATCCGGAGGTTTCTTGTCGCATCGTTCCTCCGGATTGTCAGCGTGATCCTTTCTCTCCAGCAGTATTTCCGGCAGAAGAGAAGCCTTCCGCAGCAGGGATCCCGGAAAACCCTCCCGAAACAGACTCACGATTCCGATTACGGAAAAATCATTCAGCGCAGATAAAAGGGAGGAACGGGATTCCGCTTCGTTCCGGTGAAGGATTGTTTCCGATAACATGTGGAAGCTGTTCCCGCGCAGCGATGTCCGCGAAACACAGACATTCTCCACCTCATCCGCGGGGCAAGCTCTTCAGAGAAGACATTCCCCCTCGTTTCCGCTCACGGGGAAAGGGATGGCGGATCCGCGTTTTTCTTCTCTTCAATAAGCGGGAGCTGCAATTCAGCCTTGTTTCGTTTTGTCCTTTTTCCATGCGGCACGGCACCGGGAAACACTCTTGACACCCAGCGGCATCAGAAGAATCACGATCAGGGCAGACAAGCCGTAACGCACCGGAGCGGAAAGCGTGTTGATGACACCCGCCGCGACGGCCGGATCCTTCACCCCCTCCCGCAATCCGTCAGAAATCCGTGCGGCGGCAAGAATGGCTGCCGTGGAAAGTCCGCCGGCCATGATATTCTTCCAGTTCAAAGCGTTGAGGAACTTCGACGGGTCCTTTGATTTCGCGCAGGTTTCGAGAAGCAGTTTCTTCGTTGCGGGAGAATCCGCCTTCGCCGCATAGCCGAGCAGTCGCGTAATATTTTCCGGGGACTGGGTGGAAAGCAGACGGATTCCGTCATCGCCGAATTCGCGGGCAGCCCGGACGGCCATGCCGGGAACTTTCGCTTCCAACCTCAGAACCTCCGGGCCGATTTGTTCCGCCAACGGCAGAAGCTCATCCGCATGCAGCGCCAGACTCCTGGAGGCCTCCGGAACCTCCCGGCAGAGACGCCAGAAGCGGTCTCCGTGGCGGGCCCCCTGTTCCAGCACCTCCAGACCGCCCCGGCGGACCAGAACCAGAACATCATCGCCATATTTCGCACTCAGCTTCACCAGAGAGCGCTCCAGGTTCACCTTTGCAGTAGCGCTCAGAACCCGTCCGCTGCGACGGGCGGCGAATTCCAGAGTCTCCTCCATCACCCCGGCGGCCAGACGTCCTCCGGCCCCCTCCGCGGAGCAGACGCAGAAAAACAGCACGCCGCTCAGAACGCATTGGCTGATTCTTTTCATCCCGACACTTTCCTCCCGTTTCATATCCGGATTCCTCCTTATGAGTTCAACTGTTCCTCCAGCTGCGCACGAATGGCGGCTCCGGAAGACCGGTAGCTTTTCACCAGATTCTCGGCCAAGCCGCGCGACTCTTCCTGAAGTGTCTTCTCCGCGGCGGCGATCCCTTTATCCAGTTCCGCCGTCAGTTCCCGCGGCATGACTTTGACGACCTGATAAATATCCCATGCCGTCCATGCGATTCCGCCGACCGCAAGCACGCCTCCAACGATGTCGCCGACGGGAACAGGACCATCCGCCGCGGCACAGAGCGCGCCGACTCCGAGCGAGGAGCCGATTCCGGCTGCCGGTTTGGCGAAGAGTTTTCCAATCATCGAACAGCTCTGACGGATGAACAGAAGCTCAAATGCCGTACCGACTGTCGCGCCCGCCTGGGTAAGATGCAGGGTCTGGCACTTTCCGATGACTGCGGAGAGCGATTTCCGGCGCTCCGTCAGATCGGCGCGGGGAAGTTCCACTCCGGAATTGTTCTCTCCGCAGAGGAGTGCCGCGTCCACGTTGTATTTTGCATGACGTTCCCGCAGACGAAGTTCCAGCTCCTGAAGCAGATCGCCCGCGATGTGGTTCGCGCGCAGACACGGCTGAATCACGGGTTCGTCCAGAATCGCCAGATACGCATCGATAAAATCACTGGAGCCGGTGACTTTGTCCTTCGCCAGTTTATAACAGAGTTTTGCGCTGCATTTTACACGGCACAAGTGATTCACCACATCGGGGACGGCACGCTTCGCACAGGAGAACTCTCCGGCACTCTCCGTTTCCAGACGTTTTGTGAAATCATGCAGAAGCTGCTCGCAGTCGGCATCATAATCCGCCTGGAGCCGGTCAAACTGCCTGCGCAGTTCTCCGGGAGAGAGTCTCTCCTTTGCCGGGACCTGTTCCAGATTCCAATCCGCGATTTCCGGACGATGGAAACAGACGGCGGCGAACAGAACGAGCAGAAGAAGCGATCCGACAACAAAAATCCGATTCATAAAAACAGTTCCTTTCCTGATTCCTGTCTTGTTTTCACTGCCGTGGCGGAGGAGATGTTCCACCGTCTGCGGCATTTCTGGTGGAGGCGGCGGGTAACGATCCCGCATCCGGAGATTTGCACGTCGGCCTTTCTCTCCGTCGAAACCTTTCGCGCCCCCGTTTCTCAGTATATAAGGAACTGTCTCCTGTTTTTTCCGCTTTTCTTCTGTATTTTTTCATAAAAATCATTTTTTTGTTGTTTTGCCTGTTCTGCCGCCAATTCAGCGGGGATTTACAATCCGCCCATGGGACTGTTACTCAAAGTGTCGCTGTTTTCCCCGGCAATTCAGCGGGAGTTCACAGCTCTGATCTAACGCTTGTGCTACATAGCATCGGCTGTTTTCCCCGGCAATTCAGCGGGGTTTCACAGCAACTCCTGGAAAAAAAGACTCACGAAACAAAGCTGTTTTCCCCGGCAATTCATCGGGGTTTCACAGCTTAAAGATGAAAAGGCATGGAAAATTCTACGCTGTTTTCCCCGGCAA
>CALXMJ010000034.1 GCA_944389445.1 uncultured Victivallales bacterium
TGGCACAATACAGCGCTTCTCGATCCGGAAACCGACGATTCCGATCTTCTCACGGATGACGACCTCCTACATTTCCAGAATTTCTTCAAAACAAAAGCGGAAGCATACGGCAAGGGAGATGCCGCCCAGTATTACAAAAAACTTGCCGATCTCGCAGAGATGGCCGGACAATATGCAAAAATGCCGGTCGATCTCAAGGATAAATTCAAAAATCCGATCTCCACCTTTTTAGAAAACGATCCGGACTGGCTGAATGCCTCTTCCGTTGAAACAAAATATCGCAAAACGATAATCACACTGGAAGGGAAAGAGCTGGAGATTGTACAAAAAATCATCCGTCACCTGCTGTCGGTTGAATTCAGAAACATTACAAACCGGACTCTTGCCAACTACAATCTGCTCCGCAAATTCGATGAAACCTACGCCGAAATGGTCCGCAGGAACGGGAACCTGACCTTCAAGGACATTCCCTTTCTGTTGAAGCCGGACGACAATGCGGGAGCTCTCGCGCTCCCCTTCTCCAGCAGCGCGGTCCTCGAAGAACGGCTGGACGCCAGATACAATCACTATCTCCTCGACGAATTTCAGGATACCTCCGATGAACAATGGCGGGCAATATCCAATCTTGTCGATGAAATCTTCCAGCCGGATCAGGATCGTTTCCGCTCCTTTTTCTATGTCGGCGACATCAAGCAGTCCATCTACCAGTGGCGCGACGGCAATCCCGAGCTCTTCGAAGCGGTCTTCCGCCGCTACAGCAATCCCGGATTCGATACTTCCCGGCTGCGGAAGGCAACCCTGACATGTTCCTACCGCTCCTCCATTCCGGTCATAGAAACCGTCAACCGGGTCTTTCTGCATCCGGAAAACATCCCCGGGACCAGAATCGCCGACGCCATACGGAAAATGGAATTCGAAGAACACTCCTCCGCCCCCTCCGCCGCAAGGCAGCCGGGATATGCCGCGCTGATAGAATGCAGGGAAAATGAAAAAGAGGTTTCGCCGGAATCCGTATTCGAACTTCTGCTCTCCCTGGATCCCTTCTCGGACCGCCATGATTACAGTGTCGGCATCCTGACTCTGGGCAATGAATTTGCCGCTGACATGGCGGAGCGCTTCCGCGCGCTCTGCAAAGAAAGGAATCTGGAATCGGCATTCTCCATCACGCTGGAAGGCGTCATGCTGCTGAACGACAGCATGCTTTTTGCCGTCTACAGGAATCTTCTGACTCTCGCCCTTCATCCCGGCGATCCCATGGCTCGCGGTTTTCTCTCCATGATTGAGCTGCCGGAGGATCATCTCACTCTCCGCGATCTGCCTCTTCTCCACGGCGACAAGGAAAAAGAACCGGATCCCGAGGCATGGTTCCGCAAGCTCAGCCGCCACATCCGAACTTCAAGTGCGGCAAACGGCTTCACCCAGTATGCAAGACGCTTCTGCCGGATTTTCCAATCCAGACTCGCCGATTTCGATGCAAAACGTCTGGACCTCACTCTCGACGCCGCTATGAAATTCGATGCATCCGGGAACAAAAACATCGCGGATTACATCCATTATCTGGACTGCATCGAATCCAAAAGCAGCTCCATCCGGAAAACGGTTCAGTTCATGACGATCCATAAATCCAAGGGTCTGGACTTCGATATCGTCATCCTTCCGGATCTGCATACGCAAAACGGAATCGACACCTATGTCAACCGCGGGGAACTCTTCGTGAAAAAAGACGCGGAGTTTCACCCCCGATGGGTCACCTATCCGCCGAAAACCGTACTGACTCCTTATTTCCGGGAAATCGCCGCGCTCAAAGAACAGAAAACCAATGCATACACATACGAAAAATGCTGTCTGCTCTATGTCGCCATGACGCGCGCGCGCCATGCGCTCTATCTGATGACGGCAGCAGAAAAAAACAATGATTCAGACACCATCCGGTTCGCGGATATTCTGAAAAGCACTCTTGCGCCCTCGCCCGTCCCGGTTCCCGCCGCAGATGAAGCCTGGATCTCCCGGATCAATGAAAATCTGAGGTCCGCAGGAGAAAACGCCCCGCAGCTGACGATTCTCTATTCCTGCGGCGATGTCGGGTGGGCGGACCGGAAAACCGTCAGGAACGATCAGCAGACGGCTCTTCTCCGGAAATCGAACCGGAATTTCCGTATTCTGCTCAACAACTATTTTTCCGCACCCCGCGAAGTGATCCCTGAAAAAAGGAATCTTCTCCGGAAACCCTCCGATTCTGAGACGAAAGCGAAAAAAATACGCCCTGCATCCGCCGGAACCTCAGGCGGAACCGAACTCGGACTCCATCTGCATGCACTCTTTCAGAGAATCGGATTCCTCGATGAAACCAATACCGAACGCATCCTGCTGGATTATCTGGAAGAGATCGGAGAGAATGCCGCGCCGGAACTGCAGGAGACCATCGCTTCCATTTTCCGTCAAGCGGTATCAACAACCGATGCGGCGGAACTGCTGTCGCGTCCACCGGGAACAACGGCGGAACTCTGGAGAGAACGGAAATTCTGCATCCGGATCGGCGGAATTCTCACTTCCTGCGTCTTCGACCGCGTCATGATCGAACGGGACGCTTCCGGAAACGTCGAACGCGTCACCCTGATCGACTA
>CALXMJ010000035.1 GCA_944389445.1 uncultured Victivallales bacterium
GCCCGCGCCGGAATCAAGGCGGCGATCCACAACCATCTGGGCTCCCGGATCGAAACCCAGGAGGAACTCGACGCCTTTCTGACGGAATGCCCGGAGGTCGGACTTCTTCTCGACATCGGTCATCTCCATGCGGCCAAAGGCGGCGATGTGGTCGGAACCATCGAAAAATATCACGATCGTCTCGTCGCGGTTCATTTCAAGGACATCTATTACACGGACCGTGAAAATCCTGTCTGGCATAAACGTCTGCGTTTCTGCGAACTCGGCGGAGGCAACGCGGGACTCGATTACAAAGCCGCCGGCAAAGCCCTCAAAAAACACGGATTCGACAAATGGGCGTTCATCGAACACGACACCCATCTCAACGATCCGCTGAAAGACCTGAAAGTCAGCCTTGACATCATGAAAGCCGTCCTGCTTTGATCTTCCGTTGCGGTCCGGAGAACCCGAACTTTCTCCGGACCGCAGGAAACAGCACGGTTCCCATCTCCTCATTCGGCCGTTTCATGCGGATTTCCGGAAAAGTTTCTCAAAAAAAAGATTTGACAATCTTTAAATTGATGAGATATTATTCTTGATTGTTGTTTTACTGTAACTCGTTTTCATACAAAACAAAAGAAAGGAACCCATCGTGCAGATCCGTATTTTGCCAACAGCAGCTTTGTGCATGCTGGCCTTGTCGGCAGCGGCACAGCAACCAAAAATTGCAGACGTTTCCACCGCTCTGCAGAAACTCCATCCACTCTCCAGCGGCATCACCGCGGCATGGTGGATCGCCCCGATCTGCGCGCTGATCGCACTCGCGGCGGCATTCATCTGCTATCACCTGATGATCAAAGCTCCGAAAGGAAACGCACGCATGGAAGAGATCGCGGGATATGTCCGCGAAGGCGCCATGGCGTATCTGAAACAGCAGTATTCCCGGGTGGGGCTTGTTTTCATCATCCTCTTCGTAATCTTTCTGGTTCTTGCGATTTGCGGCGTTCAGAATCCGTTTGTACCGGTTGCGTTCCTGACGGGCGGATTCTTCTCCGGGCTTTGCGGATTCCTCGGCATGAAAACAGCGACGGCTGCTTCCAGCAGAACCGCTCAGGGAGCCAGTGAAAGTCTCAACCGCGGACTCCAGGTTGCGTTCCGTTCCGGAGCGGTCATGGGACTCGTGGTGGTCGGATTCGGACTTCTCGACATCACAGCCTGGTATCTGATCCTCGACAAACTGATCTACACACCGGAACACATGGCAAACGGGTTCAACCTTTTCGGACTCAAACTCATTGCTCCGAATTTTGACGTCAGCCACAAGCTGACCGAAATCACGACCACCATGCTGACCTTCGGAATGGGAGCTTCCACCCAGGCGCTCTTCGCCCGTGTCGGCGGTGGAATCTACACGAAGGCGGCGGACGTCGGAGCCGACCTCGTCGGGAAAGTCGAAGCGGGAATTCCGGAAGACGATCCGAGAAATCCGGCAACCATCGCGGACAACGTCGGCGACAACGTCGGCGACGTCGCCGGAATGGGAGCCGACCTCTACGAATCCTACTGCGGCTCCATCCTTGCGACCTCCGCACTCGGAGCGGCGCTCCCGGTTGTCGCAGGAAAACTCACCTATGCCGACATCGTCACCCGTGTGAACGCTCCGCTGATCGTCGCCGGTATCGGCATCATCCTTTCGATCATCGGAATCTTCTCGGTCCGCTGCAAAGAAGGGTCGAGCATGATGACGCTCCTGAAAGCCCTCCGTACGGGAACCTGGGGCAGCTCCGCGCTGATCCTGGTTGCCTGCGCGATCCTGGTGTGCTGCGGAATCCTCACCTGGGGAATCTTCGGAGCGGTGGTCTCCGGACTGATCGCAGGCGTCGTGATCGGCTACTCCACGGAATACTACACCTCCGATGAATACAAGCCCACCAAAGAGCTCGCGGCACAGGCGCAGATGGGCCCCGCCACAACAATTATCGACGGTCTTGCTCTCGGAATGCTCTCCGCCGGAATCCCCGTTCTGGCAACGGTCGCGGCGATCATCTGCTCCTACGGGTTCGCGGGCGGATTCAAGACGATCGCGGAAGGCGGCGGAACGATTCACGGGCTCTACGGAATCGGTTTCGCGGCGGTCGGAATGCTGGCGACCCTCGGAATCACCCTCGCAACAGATGCCTATGGGCCGATCGCAGACAACGCGGGCGGAAACGCGGAAATGTCGCACCTGCCCCCGGAAGTCCGTGAACGTACCGACGCCCTCGACATGCTCGGCAACACCACCGCCGCCACCGGCAAAGGCTTTGCCATCGGATCCGCCGCGCTGACCGCCATGGCGCTTCTCGCCGCGGAAATCCAGGAAGTCGAAATCTGGGGCCGCAAGTTCCAGACCTTTGACACCCTCATGCTCGCCAAACTGAACAACCAGATGGTGGACAACATCTCCGCTCTCGTCGATTACTTCCACATCACGATCATGAATCCGTTCCTGCTCTGCGGACTCTTCATCGGAGCGATGATGGCGTTCGTCTTCTGCGCATTGACCATGAAAGCGGTCGGACGCGCCGCCGGAAGCATGGTGGAAGAGGTCCGCCGCCAGTTCCGCGAAATCACCGGCATCATGGAAGGCAAAGCCACTCCGGATTACGCCCGCTGCGTGGAAATCTCCACCAGAGGCGCCCAGCGTGAAATGATGTTCCCCGCTCTGCTGGCGATCATCGTTCCCGTCGTCACCGGACTGGTCCTCGGCGTGGCCGGACTCATGGGACTGCTCGCCGGCGGACTCGCCGCGGGATTCTCCCTCGCCTGCCTCCTGAACAACGCAGGCGGCGCATGGGATAATGCCAAGAAGCATATCGAAAAAGGAAACTACGGCGGCAAAAAACTCGCCGACGGCTCCAAAAATCCCGTCCACGGCGCGGCGGTCATCGGCGATACGGTCGGCGATCCCTGCAAGGACACCTCCGGCCCCTCGCTGAACATTCTGGTCAAACTCATGAGCATGGTGGCAATCGTCTTCACCCCCGTGATCGTGAAGTTCTCTCCCATGATTCAAGAGCTTCTCCACATCAACATGAAATAAAAGAATGCGCGGCGCTCCGCCGCATCGGAAAAACAGAAAGCC
>CALXMJ010000036.1 GCA_944389445.1 uncultured Victivallales bacterium
AAAACAGGAACTTGACAAGGCCCGCGAGGAACAGCGGAAAGGGAACGGCAAGTCTGCGGAAGAGCATCTGAACAAGGCGCTTGAAAAGCTCGGCGGCGATCCGGACCGGAAACAGGACCCCTCGAAACAGGACCCGAAGGACGGCAAGGATCAGAAGGATAAAAAGGAGAATTCCGACCGGAATCAGGACGACTCCGGAAAGCAGGAAAAACAGGAACCGCGTGAACCGCAGTCCGCACAGGGACAGCCGCAGAAAGAGCCCGAAGAGGGCGAGATCGACAAGTCTCAGGCGGCATCCATACTGGAAGACATGGCGAAAGACGAGAAGAATCTCCGCGATGCCATTAAGGCCCGCCAGAAACAGCGTTACCGCAACGCCGTTCCTGCGAAAGACTGGTAATATACGATACGGTTCCCCGCCGGTTTTCCGGGGGGACCCTCTCTCAAGAGGATATTTCAGGAAAACAGAAAGAGGTTTTGCAGATGAACAACAGGATGAAAAAAATCATTGTGGCGGCCGTTCTGATGGCGACGGGAGCATTTGCTTTTGCGGCATCGCTTGTGACAGAAGTCACCGAGCCCGTCCAGGTGGGGATGAATTCCCAGCTTTCCCTGATTTATGACGGACAGGCTGTTCCGCAGTTTGTGCAGCTTCCGAAAGTCGACGGTCTGCGCTGGATCGCAGCGGGGAGCCGGCAATCAATCAATCAGGTGAACGGTCATATCTCCAGAACCACGATGTGCGTCTACACGTTCACCGTCGAGAAGCCGGGAACCTATACGATTCCTGCGGCGGAGGTCCGTGCGGGAAACCGGACCTTCACCAGCAAGGCGGTCACATTTACCGCAACGCAGCCGAAACTGGCGTCCGGACGCTCCCGCGGGCGTTCCACCGGCAGTGCCGCTTCCGCTCAGGGAGAGGTCGAGATAGACAAACTGCTTTTTTCCAGAATCCTTGTCCGTCCGGAATCCAGAACGTTTTATATCGGCGAAGAGATTCCCGTGGAAATTCAGGTATACATGGCGCGTGATCTGGAGTGTCAGGTGAGCTGGCCGGAAATTCTTGCCGGAGATAAATCCAATATCGTTTTCAGGAATTATCAGAAGCAGAATCCGAACAATCCAAAGTTTGCGCCTTATCGCCGCGGAGAAACCGAGATTGACGGGCGACCTTATCTGGTCTATGTGTTCAACACCGTTCTGCGTCCGATCTCTGTGGGGAAACTGGATCTGAGTTCGGTAACGAAAATCAATATTATCGTTCGCGACCGGCAGAGGCACCGTCCATCCTCGTTTTTCGATGATGACGATTTTTTCGGCGGGTTCTTCTTCAACAATGCCCGGACCGTGGAGCATCAGGTGAAAAGTTCTGCGCCGCAGATTACGGTCAAGCCTTTGCCGCCGCGTACGGGAGATGCGCATTTTCTCGGACTGGTCGGTGAATGGAAGGTCGATGCGTCGCTTTCCGCCGGAGAGGCGAAAGTCGGAGAGGCGGTCACCCTGACCGTGAAGATCTCCGGAAACGGCACGATGGAAACGCTTTCCGCTCCGTCCCTGGAGCTTCCGAATTTCCGCGTCTACAGCCCGGAAGTGGAGAAATCCTCCGCGACGGATACCGCGACAATGAAATACATTCTCATTCCGACTGCAGTGGGTTCTCACGATCTGAAATTCAAATTCAGCACGTTCAACCCCTCGAAGGTGAAATATGATGAGTTCGCCTTTGTAAAGAATATCAAGGTGGAAAAAGCCGCCGCCGTGTTTTCCGGCGCTTCCGCCGGTCCCGGTGTGATCGACGGCGCCGCCGATGATGCCGCATCGCTCTCTCCCGCCCCGGAAAAACGGGGCCCGACCGGTGTGCTGTATCTGAAAAAAGCGCCATATAAGGAGATTCGTCTTCCTCTCTGGCACAACCATATCTTCTCCGCTCTGCTGGTGTTTTTCCTCGGACTGGCATACTGGATCGGAGTGGAATTGCGGTATCTGCACCGCAGGTATCGGGAAAACGATCCCGGATTCCAGCGCAGAAACGCGGCCCGGAAAAACAAGGCCGGACTGCTGAACCGTCTGCGTGCCTGCAAACCGGCGGAAATTCCGGATATGAACGGTGAGATCGCCGCGTATGTCAACGATGCTCTTGATCTTCCGCCCGGCTCCAGTCTCGGCGAGAGCGCTTCCATCCTGAAGGAGGAAAACCGCGAGCTGGCGGAAACGATTCAGACACTTTCCGACACGTCCTGGTCGCATGCGTCGGATTCGATATTAACGGAGGACTTTAAAATGAAACTGATCAATCAACTTTCCAAACTGGTTTGTTTTGTGCTGATCTTCGGGGCCGTTTCGGTCTCCGCGGCGGAAGAATCCGCAAAGAAGGCGGATTCGCAGGAAAAAAATGCCGCCGTCAAAGTGATCGATTCGCCGGAGGCGGCCATGACCGCATACGACGAAGGCAATTTTGCCGGAGCGGAACAGTATTACCGTTCTTTGAAAAAGGCGTCAGCACCTTCGTCGAAACTGTTTTACAACATTGGCAACTGCCTGTTTCAGCAGGGCAAGTACGCTCAGGCGCTCGCCTATTACGAAAGCGCGCTGCGAATTGCCCCGCGGGATTCGGATATTCTTGAAAATCTGAATCTGACAAGGCGCAAGCTCTCTCTTCCGGAAAAGAACGTTCTGGAGGCGCCTGCCGATGTCCCGCCGTATTTGCGCGATCTGCTGCGGCCGGACGAGTGGCTCCTTGTGTTGAGCGTCGGAGCCGCCCTGGTATTCCTTTCGCTCGGATTGCGCCGATCCCTGGGACGCTCGTTCTGGGGAGCCGTGCTCGCTTCGGGTGGCGTGGTGATGGTGGTGGCGTTTTCCGCCGTCCTTGCGCAGGGAGTGAGTTCTTACGATGATCGCGCGGCGATTGTGATTGTCCGCAGTGCGCCCGTGTATGCATTGCCTTCCACACAGGCTCTCCGGCTGGCGGATATTAATCTGCAGCCGGGCGAGGAGGTCCGGATTGTGGAATCGCGTCTCGACTGGGTCCGCATCCGTACCGGCTCTGCCGAGGGGTGGGTGAAAAAGGACGATGTCCAGAAGCTCTGGGATCTTTAAAATTATCCCGGAAAATTGCGCCCCGGCGGGCTTCTCCGCCGCGGGCGTTTTTTTGTTTTGGAAAAATGCGGGATCCTGACACGGCTTTTTCTCCGGAAGCTCTTCCCCCGACGCAATTTATTTTCCCTTTCATTATTGCTAATTTTCATTTCGGGTGTAAATTACTTTTTATGACTGTAATCTGTTTTGAAAGGAAGGATTTTTACCAGTGGAAACGACGGAGGAACCGGTCGGCATGGTCTCGATTGTGAGCCTGGGCTGTCCGAAGAATTTTGTGGATACGGAGATCGCCGCAGGCTCTCTGGTCTGCAGCGGGCTTGGAATTACGGGCGATGAGGAGGAAGCCGATCTCATGCTCATAAATACCTGCGCGTTCATTGACTCCGCCAGAAAGGAAGCCGTCGAAACCATTCGGCACGCCCTGAAATGGAAACGGGAACGGAACGGACGGAAAGTTGTTGTTGCCGGATGTCTGGTCGAATGGCGGAATGCGGAATCCATCCGGGAGAAGTTCCCTGAAGTCGATCTCTGGACCCGTATTGATTCCGTCGAAGAGATGGGAAAAATCCTGAAAGGGCTTCTGCGGAATCAGGCTTATATTCCGCCATCCGGGACGCCCGGGTATCTGTACAATGACAGGACCGCGCGGCTTCTTCTCACTCCGCCGCACTATGCCTATCTCAAAATCGCCGATGGCTGCAGCAACCGCTGTTCCTACTGTTCCATTCCGGACATCCGGGGGCCTCTGCGGAGCCGTACCCCGGAATCGGTGCTGAGGGAGGCGCAGTCGCTGATCGACGGCGGCGTCCGGGAACTGATCGTCATTGCACAGGATACCACGACATTCCGTCACGATTTCAGGGAAAAGGATGCTGCCGCCGGTCTCATCCGCAGCCTTGACCATCTTAAAGGCGATTATTTTTTCCGTCTGCTGTATCTTCATCCTGCTTCTGTAACCGATCGTGTGGTGGGTGCACTCGCCGATGCGGAACATCTTGCCAGATGCGTCGAGATGCCCATTCAGCACATCGCAGACAGAGTCCTGCTTTCAATGGGACGGAAGGTCGGGGAAAAACAGACCCGCGAAGCCGTCCGGAGAATTCGCGAGGAGGCCCATTGCGCGATCCGGACTACCTTCATGGTCGGGTTCCCCGGTGAAACGGAAGACGAGTTCGAGACGCTGGCAGAGTTTGTGAAGAATCAGAAATTTGAACGCATGGGCGCCTTTTGTTATTCTCCGGAGGAAGGCACTCCCGCCGCCGGATTCCCGAACCGGATTCCCCGGAGAATCGCACAGAACCGTTATGAACGTCTTATGCGGATCCAGGAGGAAATTTCTCTGGAGGCGAACCGGGCTCTCAAAGGAACGGAGGTCGATGCGATTGTGGACTCTCTGGAAGGCCGGGGAAGGGCGCTCGGCAGAACCATGCTCGACGCGCCGGGCATCGACAACGGAATCGTTCTGAAGAAGACTCCAAAGGAACTTTTGCCGGGAAGTTTCGTTCGGGCGCTTGTAACCTCGGCAAAAGCATACGATATTACAGCGGAAATCACAGCAATCAAATCCAAGGGGAAAGAAATTGGCTAACTTGAAGAATCTCCCGAACCGGATTACACTCAGCAGAATTCTGCTGATCTTCGTGTTCGTGGCGTTGGCGAACATTCGTTCGGACAGTATTGGTTTTTTCATTCCGACCGTCAGCGAACCGGTTGAGGAAGTCTGCCATATCATCGCGTACGTCGTGGCAATTCTTGCCGCGCTGACGGATCTGCTGGATGGTTTTCTCGCGAGGAAATATCATCTGGAGAGCGATTTCGGGCGTCTGGTGGATCCGCTCGCCGATAAGATTTTCGTCGTAGGCACGTTCGTGATGATGGCGGAGTACAAGCTGATGCCTGGCTGGATCATCATCGTCGTCCTGACGCGGGAATTCATGGTGACGGGGCTCCGGATGCTTGCAACTCACAAGGGCGTTGTCATTTCGGCGGACAAGTGGGGGAAGATCAAAACCATCCTTCAGATGGTATCCCTGCTGATCGGCGGCGCTGCATGGATCGGACTTTTTGACATTCATCAGAAGGGTATCTGGATCGCCTGGTATGTTCTCCTGCTGATTATGACTCTCGTCACGATTCTTTCCGGCGTGGGATATTTTCTGAAAAACAAAAGCCTTTACGCGGAAAATACATGAGCAGACAGAATCTGACAGCTGAAAAAATGGATGATTTCTCCCAGGCCAGGGAGGAGACGGAGAATACCGCTTCGGCGCCTCGGGTGAAAGATGGCGCTTTTCTGGTCGGAGTAATTGAATCCGGCGAGGATTCCTCCGAGGCGAGGGAGCATTTGGATGAGTTGCGCGAGCTGGTCACTACGCTCGGATTCCGGGTCGTCGGAGAGATGATGGCGGGAATCCGGCTGCCGAATCCGAAGTTTTATGTGGGCAGCGGAAAAGCCGGGGAGATCGCCGCGGCTGCCCGGGATGCTGGTGCTGAACTGATCGTTTTCGATACGGAACTGGGACCGTCGCAGCAGAGAAATCTGGAGCGTCTTTCCCGTGTGAATGTGGTGGACCGCCAGGAGATCATTCTTGATATCTTTGCCGACCGCGCACAGACAAGGGAAGCTGTGCTTCAGGTGGAACTTGCACGCAATAAATATTTCCTGCCGCGTCTTACCCGTGCATGGAGCCATCTTTCCCGCCAGCGCGGCGGCGCCATGGGAACCCGCGGCGAAGGCGAAAAACAGATCGAGTATGACCGTCGAATGGTCAAACAGCGCATCGCTCAGCTGGAAACGGAACTGCTTGATGTGCGGAAACAGCGAATGGTCCAGCGGAAAGGACGCATCCGCCGCGCGATGCCTCTTGCTGCGATTGTCGGATACACGAATGCGGGGAAATCCTCGCTGCTGAATGCGTTGACGGGTGCCTCTTCTCTGGTGGAGAACAAACTGTTCGCCACTCTTGATCCGACAACGCGGAAACTGATCCTGCCGAACAAAAGCGAACTGCTGCTGACCGATACGGTCGGCTTTGTCCGGAAACTTCCGCACAGTCTGGTGGAGGCGTTCAAGTCCACGCTGGAGGAGGCCGTGCTGGCGGATTTTCTCGTGATGGTTCTGGATATTTCCAGCCCCGATGTGGAATCTCACTGGAAAACGACCCTTTCCGTTCTCTCCGAGCTCGGTGCGCAGGAAAAGCCGATGCTTACCGTTTTCAACAAATGCGACCGGCAGAAGGATCCGCTGATTCTGACCCGTATGCGGTCCCTGGATCCCGATGGCGTCTTCATCTCCTGTGTGACGGGCGAGGGAATGGACCGGCTCCGGACCGCCCTGATCGCTTTCCTGAAAAAACGCTCGGAAATTGACGACCTTCTGATTCCGCCGGAACGGCCTGACGCCGTGGCGGCAGTCTATTCCAGGGCGTCCCTGCTGGAAGGACGATATCTGGACGACGGCTCTTTCGCGTGCACAGTCCGCATTCCCGATGCCGTATCGGAGTTCTTCGCCCCGTTTTCCCGTTCGTACCGGAATTTAGCAAATACAATGGAGGAATAATATATGAAATTCAGACTGATGGCTGCTTTGGGACTGCTGCTGATGCTTCCGGTCGATCCGGTTTTCGCGCAGTCGACCCGTACCGCATCTTCGCGTACCCAGGACCTCTGGGGAATCTGGCGCGAAGGTTTCACTCATTACGAAAAGGCGGAAAAGGCCCGTGTCGCAAAACGCTACGAGGAAGCCTTGAATGAATATCGCGCTTCTCTGCAGGCGTTTCAGCAGGTCCGCAGACGGGACTCCGACTGGAACCGGACCGTAATCAGTTACAGAATTGATCTCTGTCTGCGGCGGATTACCCTTGTTCAGGAAGCGCAGACCGCCGCTCGGACAAAGACTCCTCCTTCTCAAAAAGCTCCCACCGCCCAGCAGAAGGCCGCACCGGTTCTGAAACAGGTGGTCCAGCGCGAAGATTTCGTTGAACAGGCCATGAAGGCCCGTGCGCGTCTTGCCGAGGCGGAAAAGGAAATCGCCGCCTTGAAACGTTCCATCGAGTTGAACTCCAAGGCCGCGGAACAGGTCAAGAGCCTGATCCGGGAGAAAAACGAACTCATTCAGAAGAATGCCGCCATCAATCTCCTGCTCGAAAACGCGAAGGCCCGTCTTGCCCGCGCCGATAAAAGCGCGGAAAAAGACAGACGAATCGTCGAAGAAAAGGCCAAAGTCACCGCTCTCACCAGCCAGCTGAAAAACATGCGCGTGGAAATGGAAACGCTGAAACTTCAGAAGGCGGAAGCCCAGAGCCGGCGCAATGAAGCGGAACTGGCTCTGAAACAGAATGTCCAGCATATCACAACCCTGACCGCTGCCATCGAAGCGGCAAAACAGGTGCGGAATGAAAACCGGAAACTCCTCGCACAACTCGGCGAGATGAAAAACGACAAGGCGGAAATGGAAAAGCGTCTTGCCGATGCAACCCGGAAGATCAACGACCTTTCCGGTCAGCTCTCCAAAATTCGCGAAGGAATTGATCTCCCGGAAAACATCCGCCGTATTCAGGACAACGCCAATGTCGTTTTGAAGGACAACGAATACCTTCGTACCCTCAATACGAAAAATATGAAGGAACGGGAACTGCTCCGGAAGAGCAATGCCGCCGCAAGCGAGGAACTCGCAAAACTGAAGGAATTGTATTCCAGAAGCTCCGGCGAGATCGCTTCCGCCTCGAAAGCCGCGGAAGAATCCCGACTGAAACTGGATGCGGAACGGAAGGTTTCCGCCAGTTACCGCAATACCGTGGAACTGCTTCAGAAAGAACGCGACGGGCTCAAAAAGGATCTTTCTGCATTCGCTCAGAAATATGAAACGCTTCTGAAATCCGCGTCCAAGTCGGATTCCCTTTCCGCGGAACTGCTGAAACGCGATGCGGAACTCAAAAAACTCGGAGAACGAAGTGCCGGACTTGATCTTGCCCTGACGAAACTGCGACAGGAAAACACCGCTCTTGCCGCAGAGGCAAAAAAAGCCCGCGAGGAGGTCCGTTCCATCAGGACGCGCATGGAACAGCAGCTAGCCGCGCTGAAAGCCAATGCCGACAAAATCTCCGGCGAGAACGCTTCTCTCAGAAAAGAGACTGCGGCTTTGAAGGAGTCGCTGGCGAAATCGGCGGAAATTGAGAAGAAAGCCGAGGAACTCTCCGCTGAAAATGTCAGACTTAAAAAGGAATCTTCTGATTTGAAGGCCTCCGTTGAGCGCTATGGGCGCGAAACCGTCGGAGGAAAACTCCTCGCCGCGGAAAGCGATCGTTTGAAATCCAGAACGGCAGGCCTGGAAAAGGATCTGAAACAGGCGGTTGCTGCGAAAACCGCGCTTGCCGCAGAATATGCCAAACTTAAAACCCGCGCAGATGAACTGCGCCGGAATTTTGAAAAAGCGTATGCGGAACGCAATAAGCTTCTGAAGGAAAACAAATCGTTCCGGGAGACATCCGCCGCCGCAAAGGAGGCCGCCTCCAAATATGAGGCAACTGTCAGGAACAGCAATCGTCTTTCCGAGGAATACACAAAACTGAAAAATGATTTTGAAGCGTTCAAGCAGGCGGTCGCGAAGACAAATCAGGCATCGTTCTCCGCCGCCGGGCTCTCCGTTGAAAATGAATCTCTCAAAAAGGAGATTGCAAAGCTGAAATCCATACAGGAGAAGTCCGGGAAAAATATCGGTTCCCCGGCGCTTGCCAATGAAAACGCCCGTTTGAAACAGGAATTGAACGCTTTGAAACTCGCCGTCGCCGGAACGGAAAACGGAAAACTTGCGGCTGAATTTGCCAAACTGAAGGAACTCTCCGGCAGAAATGAACAGCTTCTTGCAGAAAACAACAAATTGAAAAAAGAGATGCTGGAACTGAAGGCGCTTACCGTGAAATATCGGAATCTGCCCGCGGATGCGAATTCGATCCTCAAAGAGAATGAAAATCTGAAAATAGAGATTACTTCTCTCAAGGAGACTGTTTTCCGCCTGATGAAGATGGCGGAAAATCCGCAGACTTCGACCAGACAGATTGAACTCGCCGTCAATGAAAATACCTCGCTCCGGACGGAAGCCGCAAAACTGAAAAAGCATATTTCCATGTTGAACGCCGAACTCCGGGAAAATGAAATGCTGCGGAAGAACAACGAGGCACAGATTCAAAAACTTCTGGCTTCCGGTAAAAATTCCGAGGAGTTTCTGCGTCAGCGGGATCAGAGAATCAAGCAGCTCAATGCGGAAATTGCACGTTTGAAGAAACGCGCAGGAGTTCCCGCTTCCAAAGAAATCGCGGAACTTTCGGCAACTGTGACGGAACTCAGGGAAGGAAAAGTCCAGTTTGAAACGGCCCTGCGGAACCTGACCGCCGTCCGGACAAAACTGGAGGAGGAAAACAGAAAGCTGAAAACCCGTCTTGAACTGGCGCAGCGGGAGACGGACGCTCTCAAGAAGCAGTTGACCCGTCCGCAGCCGCAGGGAGTTCTTGAACGCCGGAACCTGGAACTTCTCGAATCCGCGACAAAGTTTGAATCTCTTTATACGAAGACCTCCAAGGAGCGTGATGAGCTTGCGGCACGTCTCAAAGAGCTTGACAAGGAGATTTTGAATTCGAAGAATCAGCTGAATACGGCAAATGTCACAATGGAGCGCATGCGCAAGGAACTGCTCCAGTGGACTGACGATCCGACCGGGATGAGTGATCAGACGATTCACCGCAAGGATCAGGCCATTGATGTTCTTGTTGCGGAAGGCGAGGCTTTGAGAAAAGAGGTCGCCCGGTTGAAGACCATGCTTCTGGTTGCCAATGATACCGCGAGACGCTATCGGGAAAAAACTGTGGAAATGGAGCAGCGTTTCCGTCAGGTTCTTTCCTCCATCAAGGATTACAAGGATCTCAATCCGGACCGTGTCCTTTCTGCGGAGCTGGAAAAGCAAGCGGCTCTTGAGGCGGAAGAGGCACGCAAGCTGGCAAAACATCGGGAACTGGTCGAGCGGCTGGCAAAACTGAAAGCAGAAAAGGCCGCGGCGAAAAAAGCCTCCGTCAAAACGACGGCTCCTGTACAGCCCTCGTATGATAAAAAACGTTATGAGGAAGCGATGTCCATGGCCCGGAAAGCGGAAGAAACGAAAGATTCCGCCGGAGCTCTGATGAATTACTGGCGCGCTGCGGATGCCAATCCCAAGAGCGCGGATGCGTATCTCGGGCTTGCGAGGGCTTATCTGGCGCGCGGGGAAAAGGCCAGTGCGGTGAAATCTTATGAAACGGCACGGAAACTTGGTGCGCCGCAAAACGTGGAACTGGAACAAAGTTTGAACTCTGGGAGCAAATAATATGTTTGGATCATTGGGTGAAATGGCCGGGTTGATGAAGAAATTCGGCGAAATGCAGAACAATATGAAAAAAATGCAGGAGGAGCTTGCGCAGATCGAAGTCCGGGGAACATCCCATTCGAATCTGGTAGAAGTTGTGATGTCCGGAGACATGATTGTAAAAAGTGTTGTGATTGCCTCCGCGGCGCTTTCTCCTGAAAACAAGGAAGTTCTGGAATCTTCTGTCCAGGAGGCGATTGCCTCTGCGCTTCAGCAGGTGAAAATGGAAGGTGCTAAGCGTCTGACAGATGTGACAGGTGGAATAAAACTCCCGGGATTTCCCGGTTGAGAGGTCAATATGGCGTTCAGCGCATATCCCGAGGCGTTGGAGGAGCTGATGGAGCTTCTGCGCGGTCTGCCCGGTGTGGGAAGGCGGAGCGCGGAACGGATGGCGCTCCATTTTTACAGCTGGGATGAGAGTCGTCTGAAAATCCTGGGAGAGACACTTTCCTCATTGAAGGATCGTATTGGCGTTTGTCCGGAGTGCGGGGGAATGTCTCCGGGAAAGAACGTGCCTTGTGCGATTTGTTCCTCTTCTCTGCGGGATCCTTCTGTCATCTGTATCGTGGAGGATTTCCCGCAAATGCGTTCCATTGAAGCCGGAGGAGTCTTCAAAGGACGGTATCATGTTCTTGGCGGACGTCTTGCTCCTCTGGAGGGGAAACTGGCGGATTCGCTTTCCATCGACCCTTTGATGCGGAAAGTGGACAGCGGCGAGGTTCGGGAAGTGATTTTTGCGTTGAGTTCCGATGTCGAAGGACAGGCCACCGCTGTATATCTCGCAGGGTTGCTCAAGGATAAAGATATCAAAATCAGCCGTTTGGCGCAGGGATTGCCGGCAGGATCCGATCTCAGTTATGCGGATCCTGCGACGGTGGCTGCCGCGCTCAGCGGGCGTACCAGTTTCCATTAACGCGTGCAAAAGAAGAACACGCGTCAGCGTGCAAAGAAAAAAACACGCGTCAGCGTGCAAAAGAAGGACACGCGTCAGCGTGCAAAGGAAAAGACACGCGTCAGCGTGCAAGAGATAAAAGCCGCCCGCAGGGCATGGAGGAGCGGAGCGACGATGGTGCAGGTCTGTGACCTGCTTCGGTCCAGCTGAACAAGCTGGTCGCCCGGAGGGCGAAACAGGAATGCCGCGTTGAATGAAGCAGTCGACCTTCAATTTCCGAATGGGATTTGAGGTGGTTGTAAAAGATAAGACTTCATCTGACAAAACAAGAAAAAGATGCTATATTTAAAGAGCATCAAAAAGAGAAAGGATGATCAGAAGAATCTTGTAGCAAAAATTATTAAACCAAAACTGGGACTTTTAGAGTTGAGTCGCCAACTTGGCAGCGTAACACAGGTGTGTAAAGAGTTTGGCTATTCCAGAGATAGTTTTTACCGTTTCGAAAAGCTTTATGAAGAATGAGGTGAACTTGCACTTCGTGATATTGTCCGCTTGAGTAGAGCGAATCCTAAGAATCGAGTCGATCCGGAAATCAAATCCCGAGTTGTAAAAATTGCGCTGGACAATCCTGCCTTGGAGCAGCGGAGGGTCTCCAACGGAAGGGTTGTTTTATACCGGACAAATTTTTTATAGATTTTTCAAAACGATGTCTCGGAATGAAGTTGAGAAGTTGTTGAAAAGGCTATTGTAATGTATAGTCGAGAGTCCCTTGCTTTAGCCACTACTAATATAGAGCACCTCTTGATTTAAACAAATCGTTTCGGTAATTTTTACCGGACAGTAGTGAAGGTCAACAAATTAAAATGTAGGATATGATATGGAAGATTTTATTAAAATAGAATCAACTAGAGACTTGGATGCATTTCATAAACGTTATCTTTTCTATGATGGATTCGTCAAAAATATTCATTATAGTATGGCAGACAAGTCCTTGTTTTTGACGATAGAATGCAGAGACAGTAAGGAGCAATGGTTGCTCCTTACGATATTAATCAATGGTGTTAGTGGCGTTCGTTTCCTTGAAAGACAGGGGAATCAGGAGATCATCTCTACTGGATTACGCATCATAAAAATTCAAAATACGGGATATTTATTAACTTTGGATGATGAATCTATAGAAGATCCTCAGACTTTGCAAAAGGAAGGATATTTTGTTGTTGTCGGTGATACAATTTCTTATCATGAAAACTATCATTATTGAGCTTAAGCAACCGTTTTTTGCAGTAATACTGCGGGCGCTCCGAAAACTGGACAACTGCACCAGTTTAGCAGTTTGGAGTTTGTAGTGGAACTTCGGGCTCATGGCATTCTGATATCGGATTTGAGAAGCCAGAGTTATTTCGGAATTATTCAGTGTTCATGCCTGCCGGCACACTTCAACGTTTTCTGTAAGGTCTGTTCCGAGCGAGGAATTCAACAGATATTTGTCAGTAACGGCTCCCCTGAAGGCAATACCGATACAGAAAACGGGTCATTTGAACGTTCAAAGAAGATCTGGTCGGTGTCATGCCTCCCCGGAGCGGCTTTATTTTTCCCGGAGATCTCCGCTCAGGACGCGATGGTAGACTGCCAGAGTTTTTTCCGCAGTGTTTTTCCAGGAATATTCCCCGGCGATTCGCAGGCCCTTTTGAACATTCTCACGCAGAAGAGGGGGCTTTTCGCTGAACATTGCAAAACAGTTGACCAGAGCATCCTGATCGTCCGGCCGGACTCGCAAAGTCGCGTCCCGCCCGATTTCATCCATAGCACTTCCCGGCGAGTGACAGGCGGGACATCCCGCTGTCATGGCCTCCAGAAGCGGAATCCCGAATCCCTCCTGATCGGAAATGAGAAAAAATCCCAGTGCGTTCTGATACAAACAGGCAAGTTCTTCCTGAGAGACATTCTCAAAAAAGAACACCGTTTCTCCATCTATCAGGTGCATCATTTCCGGAGAGTGATGGTGTCCCGCGATCACCAGACAGTCCCCTTTCCGATATTCCGGGGTTTTCTGAAAACGGCGAAAGGCGGCAATCAGTTTTTCATGATTTTTTGTGCCAAGAGCACCTACCGAGAGAAAATAGCGCGACAGTTTATTTTTCTTCAGAAAGGTCCGGTCCGCCGGTCGTCCGAAGCAGTCCGACTGAACTGCAAGCGGCGTAACGAAAATTTTTTCCGCCGGGATATTCAGAAACTTCAGAATCTCGTTTCTAGTGTAATTGCTGTTAACCAGAATCGCGGCACAGGCCATCAGCTGCTTTTCACTCTGTTCACGGACATAACGGTAAAAGGGATTCTGATATCTCTCTTTTGCATAAAACGTAAACATGTCATGCACTGTGATCACGGCGTTGGAGAGATCGGTCACGGGAATCCAGGGCGGACAGACAGAACCGGTAAAGTGCATGAGATCATAATCGCCGGAGGAATAGGAAAGAGAACGTTTCAGACGGGAAAGGGATGGCGACTGAAAAAAGGATTTCGGGAGAAATCGGAAATATTGCCGGACTTTTACTTCCGGACAGTAACGCCGCATCATTGCCCGAAGTTTCAGATGATACAGCGGATTGACCGAGGTTGTCCCGCAGTAAAAGGTCAATGTCTGGTCCAGGGCACTGAGCGCATTCAGCAGAGATGCCGCGTAAACCGGGATTCCGGACGGATAGGAAAGAAGAAAACTGGTATCATAAAATAATTTCATTTCCGCTCCTGTCATCTCAAAATCAGGAAAATAAACCGCCCCGGTGCAGAGCACGCGGAGCATCGGTGATTTTGCCTGCCGCGACCAACTTATTCCGCTGGACCAAAGCCGGACTGGAATTCCTGCACGAAGTAATTTTTGCGATCAAAGCATCGCACTATTCACCTGATTTTTACGATAAAATAGCATGAAATCCGGCGATTGCAAACCGCATTCCGGATGCATCCTTTTCCCCCGTCATGTACGAATCCGTTGCCTTTGGAAAATTTCCAAGCGGAATGAAATGCGCTTTTTCTGTATTTTTCTTTTTTTCTGCATAAAAAGCGTTTTTCCCGTGAATCCGTCATATCAGTTTCTTGACGAGGTCTGTTCAGCTTCCGGTAATGTTTGCCGAGGTCCCGTTTTTACTGGAAACGCTGGGAAAACATTCCGGGAACGGGAATCAAATTCATGAGATGGGACCAGTCACGATCTCCTGGGGGAAGACGGAGCTCTGCGGACAAAAACTGGCGGCAGGAGAGAATGAAACGGAGCATCCCGGTTATCTGATTGCTCAGGATACGTTTTATGTCAGCAATATGAAAGAACTTGCCTGTATTGCCGGCAGACCGTGATTGATACCTGTTCAAAAGTGCTGTTCGCCAAACTTTATAACCCGAAAAATGCACTGGTTGCAGCCGATATGTTCAATGATCGTGTCATTTCCTTCTTTGACCGTAAAGGATTTCCTGTTTTGCGTGTTTTGACAGATCGCGGATCGGAATATTGCGGCAACCGGAAACATCATGAATATGAGCTTCCTCTTGATCTGGAGAACATAGATCATAGAAAAACGAAAGCAAAATCTCCTTAAACGAATGGAATCTGCGGGAGATTTCATAAGATGATTCTCCCGGAATTCGATCCAATCGCTTTTCGGAGAAAGATCTGCGGATCCATAGAAATACTGCTGTATGATCTGGATGAATGGCTGCGGGAATACAATGAATCACGTTCGTACAGCGGAAAGTTTTGTTATGGGAAAACGTCAATGCAGAGATCGCGGTATTCTTCGGTTCTTGCAAAAGAGAAAATGTTGCAGTATAATAATGATATGCCAAACCAAAAAAAGCAATATGATAAATTGTCAGATGATGTTGTAACTTATATGACAGAGGTGAAACAGATGATGAATGTTCTTTCCCGGTCGACCCCGGAAGCGGTAGGGATTCCATCCCTGACATTGACAGAGACATTAAAAGAGCTGAAGAAGCTGATCTCTTTGAACAGCATCATGGTTCTTCGGCACGGACACGTCTGTGCCGAAGGCTGGTGGACACCGTATTCACCGGACATCCCGCACATGCTTTTTTCTCTGAGCAAGAGTTTCACCTCGTCGGCGATCGGGATTCTTCAGGGGGAGCGGGGGCTTGATCTCCAGACACCCCTGTACACCTTTTTTCCGGAAGCGGAGAAATCCATTACGGATCCGAAGATGCGAGCAGTAACGCTGCGTCACCTTCTAACCATGTCGTCCGGACATGACCGTTGTGCGATGTCGTTTATGGAACACGCTCCGGACGGCGACTATGTAAAATCCTTTCTCTCCTCAAACCTGACCTATTTGCCGGGAGAGCGTTTTGTGTACAATTCGGGAGCAACCTACATGCTTGCGGCGGTTGTCCGGAAATTAACGGGTGAAAATGTCCGGGAGTATCTGATTCCGCGGCTCTTTGATCCTCTGGGGATTACGCCCGGCATCTGGGAGTGCTGTCCGCATGGGACGAACCTTGGCGGTTGGGGATTCTACCTCAAGACGGAAGACATTGCCAAATTCGGCCAGCTTCTTCTGGACGGCGGCCGCTGGAACGGAGAACAGCTGATCCCCGCAGACTATCTCCAGGCCGCCACAGCAAAACAAATCGACAACTCCATGAACGACAAGCTGGACTGGAAAGTCGGCTCAGGCTATCAGTTCTGGAGAAACGGATACGGACTCCGCGCTGACGGCGCGTGCGGACAGGATGGGCTTGTGCGTACGG
>CALXMJ010000037.1 GCA_944389445.1 uncultured Victivallales bacterium
TCCCCAGACCAGTCCCCGGAGAAACGCTCCCGCGGCGGAGACCGTCGTCACACAGAGAAACAGCGGAATCAGAAGGAACCATGCCAGAACACTCCAGTTGATTCCGGGAAAGATCGTCGCGGAAAACGCTCCCGCGGCGGCAAGAAACAGATACTCCAGAACAATTCCGGTCCTCGTGGCTGCGAACGCACGCATCCATCCGGAGGCCCGGCGCAGGGAAAACAGTTGCTTCAGCACAGAAAAACTCCTTGAATTATCATAAAATCTCGAGACTTTTCCCGAAATGATTAGAAAAATTCGGTTTCAGCATGTAATTTAACATACATTGCAAGGAATTAAAACCGGCGACGGAAAAAAAAGCCGCCGATTTGTCGGGAGTACCTGAAAACTCCGGGACGTTTCCTCCGTTCCGGAGTCTTCCGGTGCCTCCGGCGAACAACCTGAAGGATTTTCGGTATGAAAGACAAAACAATTTTTTACGACCACCTGATTATCGGCAGCGGACTGGCGGGACTGACCTCCGCATTGATGCTTGCGGAGAAGTCGAAGGGCCGGATCTGCGTCATCACGAAAGGGAATCTGGAAACCTGCAATTCCCGTCTGGCGCAGGGGGGCATCGCCTGCGTGCTGGACAAGGGGGACTCCTTCGATGAACACATTGCCGACACCCTGGCCGCCGGAGCGCATCTCTGCAACGCGGTCAATGTGCGCGAAATTGTGGAAGCCGGACCGGAAAAAATCAAATGGCTGATGGATCTGGGCACCCATTTCACCACCCGCGGGGAAATCGGGGAAAACAACGAGGCGCAGAAAAAGGATGAGTTCCATCTCGGACGGGAAGGCGGTCATCACAAACGGCGCGTGATCCATGCCGGCGACATCACCGGCGAGGAGGTGCACAATACGCTGATCGCCGCGTGCAAGGCGAATCCGCAGATCGAAATTCTGGAACGCCACTCCGCCATCGACCTCATCACCTCGTGGCGGCTCGGATGGATGGGGGAGAACCAGTGCCTCGGAGCCTATGTGCTCGACATCGACACCGGCGACGTCAAGACCATGGTCGCCGATACCGTGACGGTCGCCGCCGGCGGAACCGGGAAAGTCTATCTTTACACCAGCAACTCGGAAGTCGCCTGCGGCAGCGGGGTCGCCATGTGCTACCGCGCCCACTGCCCGATTGCGAACATGGAGTTTCTCCAGTTCCATCCGACGATTCTGTATCATCCGAAAGTCAACTCCTTCCTCATCAGCGAGGCGCTGCGCGGGGAGGGCGGCATTCTGAAAGTCAGGGATTCTTCCGGGAAACTGGTCACCTTCATGGAGAAGTATCACGAGATGGGCAGTCTCGCCCCCCGCGATGTCGTGGCAAGGGCGATCGACAACGAACTGAAGGTGCGCGGTCTCCTGTGCGCCTATCTGGATATGACCATGCTCGACCGCGAGTTTCTGGAAAAACGGTTTCCGAAAATCTTCTCGCAGTGTCTTGCCGCTGGAATTGATATGTCGGTTCAGCCGATTCCCGTGGTTCCCGCGGCGCATTACAGCTGCGGAGGGGTCAAGACCGATGTCAACGGATGGACCGGAATCCGGGGATTGTATGTGGTCGGCGAGAGCGGATGTACAGGACTGCACGGGGCAAACCGTCTGGCGAGCAACAGTCTGCTGGAGGCTCTGGTGGTGCCGGACTTCGCCTCGAAACACATCATGGAGCATTACGACGAAATCCGCAGCGGTCGTCCGAACGGAAAGATTCCGGAATGGTCGCGCGGCAACGCCACGGATTCCGATGAACAGGTGGTGCTTTCCCACAACTGGGATGAGATTCGCCGCTTCATGTGGGACTACGTCGGCATTGTCCGCACGAACAAGCGTCTGGAACGCGCGAAACGCCGCGTGAAGAACATCCGCGAGGAGATCGACAAGTATTACTGGGACTTCCATATCACCAAGGAGCTGGTCGAACTCCGGAACATTACCACGGTGGCGGAGCTGATTATTGATTCCGCCATGTCCCGCAAGGAGAGCCGCGGCCTCCACTACAACGCGGATTATCCCGACCGCGATCCTTCTCTCGACGGAGTGGACACAATCATCACAAAACCGTACAAGCAATGACTCTGAAACCCAAAATCGCTCAATATATCACGGAGATCATCGCAACGCTGCAGAACGCCGGTTACGAGGCTTATATCGTAGGCGGCGCCGTGCGTGATTTCCTGATCGACCGCCAGCCGAAGGATTACGATCTTTCCACTTCGGCGACTCCTGAAGAAATCAAGAAAGTATTCCGGAAACAGCATGTAATGATTATCGGCCGCCGCTTCCGGCTGGTGCATTACTATCACGGAAAGGAGATCATTGAGATCAGCACCTTCCGCCGGAAGCCGGAACATTCGGAATTTGAAGCGACGGGCAAACCGGTTCCCGCCAAATTCGCCGCCGCGCCGGAACACATGATTTTCCGCGACAATGAATTCGGTACCGCCGAAGAGGATGCGTGGCGCCGCGATTTCACGGTCAATGCGCTCTTCTACGATCCGGTCCATGACAAAATTCTGGACTACACCGGCATGGGACTGGAGGATATCCGCAATGGAATTGTCCGTGTGATCGGCGATCCCGAGGTGCGGCTTGAGGAGGATCCTGTCCGCATTCTCCGCGCTCTGAAGCTCGTCGGCCAGTACCATTTCCGGATGGACCCGGCAACGGAAGCCGCTGTCCGCAAGTGCATGCCGCAGATCAAGCTCGCCTCCGATTCCCGGATGACTCTGGAACTGGAAAAGATCCTGAAGAATCCCTACGGAGACAGCATTCTGGAAACCTTCCGTGAATACGGTTTTCTTGCCTATTTCCTGCCCTCGCTGAATGCGCGCTGGGACGAACCGGAAATGAAACATGTCCGCGAGCTCTGGAGCCTTCGGAACGAGCGTGTCAGGAAAGGGGAGTACCGGGAAAGCATCTCCCTGGCAATGTCCCTGATCGTCCTGCCGTTCGCGGAAAAGAGGTTCAACACCAAAGGGAATCTTTTCACTTATCACGCGGGAATCGAGAATGAGCTGAAGGATGCCATCTCCCGGGCTCTCTGTCCGAGGACTCCGACGAAACGTGCGATTGCCGCGGCGGTCCGCACCCTTCTTCTCCAGCCGAAGTTCCTGAATGAATCCGATGAGAACCGGGAACGTCTGAAACAGCATCCCGGGTATTCCCATGCGCGGGAACTCGCCCTGATCCACAATGTGATTCATAAGCACAGCGATCATTTTGAAACCTTCTGGCCGAAGGGAAATCCGAATGCGAAAAAACGCTTTTCCCGTCATCGCAGCCGGAACTTCAGCAAACGAAAGAACCCTCCGAAATGAATGATTTCCTGCGACTGGCAATGAAAATAACCGGGGCGCTTCTCCTGATTCTGATCGTCCTTTCCTGTCTTCCGGTTCTGCTCCTTGTGCTTCTTGTGCTGGCGATTACCGGGAATGTCGGAATGGCGAAGAATGTGGTCTGGACCCGGACTTCGTTCGGGCATCCGCGGGATCCCGGGACAAATGAACCGGGTGTTTCGCCGGATGACGGGGGCGGTGACGAAGATACGATCGACGCCGAAGTCATCAATGCCGAAACCATAGTTGACGGAGCCGAGAAGACAAATGCTGCCGATCGTTCGAAAAACTCATTCCTCGAATAGCGGACCGGGAAAAAAACTGCTGCATTGTTTTTTTCTTGCTCTGTTCCTTTTCTTCTCTTTTTTCCTGCTGAGTACCTGTGCGAAACGCTGTTCCCGTCTTGAGGATTTTTCCGGAGGACGGTACGCGGAAACCTTCAAAACCGATAATTCCGTTCTGAAAAAGGAACTTCTTTCCCTGAAGGGGGCGGTGGTTGAACAGGAGTTGAAAAGTTCCGTGCTTCTGGAGCGATTCCGTCTGCTTCACCGGAAGTACGCGGCTGTGCTGCCGTGCTCCTGCGGCGGTTCGCTGCCTCTTTCCGCGGGAAAAGAGGCCGATTCGTTTTCCGTTTATTTTCCGGAATGGCTTGAGGAGTTTCACGAACTGCTGAGAGCGGTACGGCGTCCGTTGAAAGGCGCGGAGTCCTGTGCCGGGGAGTTTTCCGATTTTCAGATGATTCTTCTTCAGGGGGTCAATGAGTCCGGAAGAGGAAGGGCGGCTCCGGCGTCCGCTTCTGCTGTTCTGGAGGTGATGTTTGATTACGCCTATGTGATGATGTTTTCGGACCATCCGGATATTTCCTATCTGGAATCGGCGCTTCGGTCAGCGGAGCGTCTGATTCGGGAGAAGCGTCTTTCCGGGAGGGATCGGCTGCTGCTGACGGGGATCGTGAAGCGGAATCTTTCCCGTCCGTTTCCCCAGCGGAATCTGATCTGTTGCCGGCTTCTCCGTTCTTTGCGTGATTTCGAGAAGGTCCGTTTGAACGGATTGCGTCTGTTTATGGGAGAGCAGAAGCCGGGGACGAGCCTGAAGGAATCGGTTTCCGGGGGAGGAAGGGGGTCTTTCTTTGCCGCGTTGAGAGTCTGGGTGCGCGATTTCTTTTATGATGTGGACCGGGATCAGATTCAGACCATCCGGATGTACAAAACATTTCTGAAGGAGAAAGCGTTTCTTACTGTTGAAAATTTTGATGCTCGGTATCCGGAGCCTCCTTCCCGTCCGATGGCGAAGCGCGAGTATGAGCTGTTCCGCGACGAGCTGCGCCGGCATTCCGAGGCTCTTCGCGGGTTGCGGAATCTGCTTGCCGCATTGGAACCTGTCACGGTGCAAACACGGTAAAAGCCCCGTTGCCGGAAGAGGCGGGACCGGAAGGAGAGAGATGGGATCGTGACAGCATTCCATCCTGTCGGTTTTATTATACAGAAGCAGAGATTTTCCATCATCCCGGCGAGATGTTATTTCTCAAGGAAGATAAGCTGGGAGAAGCGTTCCGGATGACCGAAGATCTCTTTGTCCGCATTGGAGAGATGCTGTTTGACGCCGTCCCATGCTTTTTCGCTGTCGCGGTCGAGGACCTTGATTCCCAGTCCCGGCGTGGAATCGGGTGCAAGACGCATCGGCATGAGAAAGCGCGCGGGGAAGGTCAGTTCATAGGTGAGAGTGCCATTCTTCGCGGAGAAGAGACATTTGACGCCCGGTTCTTCCCGGTTCGGGAGAAGGGCGTTGTGGACTCCGCCTGTCAGCTGGATGTCCGGTGCATGGCGGCGGAAGGCGACGGCACTGTCGGATGAAGTCGGGAAGATATCATAGCTCATATCGTTCTGATCAAAGCCGATTCTGTTTTTCAGCGCGTGTTCCCGGGCGTCGCCGAGGGTATCGAAAAAGAGCTGTACGCAGTCGTTTTTGTACCACCATTCCATGTTTCGGGAATTGTGGACCATGATGAATTTATCGTCGCGGATTTCGAATTTCAGATGGAGATTCTTTTCGTTCCATCCGATTTTGAGAGTACCGGAAAGATCCGTTTTCCCGTTCCATTTTAACGGGTTGCCTTGCTGATCGTGCTGAGGTATGATGTACTCCAGCGGAACCGCCGGAAGGGTATCCCAGGAAAATCCTTCCTTGACATAGCGGACCGGCAGAACGGAAACCGAAAAATTGAGCTTTTTGCGAAGAGATCCCCAGCCGAATTTCACCGGAAAGAGAAGATTTGTGAAGTGATCGGCGGAAATTTCTTTCGGGCAGGGCATCTCAATGGATTTGCGTTCGCGTCCTTTCAGTACAAGGAGGCGCTCTTTTTCCGATGGAATTGCGGTTTGCAGGCGGACTTCGCGTGAGAGGGTGTTGTGGAGAAGAAGTTCCGCCGATTTTGTATTTTTTATCCGGACTGCGACTTCAACCGGAAGTCGGTCCGCATGTTTCGGATCCGCATGTTTCAGCGCATCGGCGAGAAGGGGCAGAAATTGTTTTTTCATCCGGATGTAAATGGGAAAACTGGTCAGGGGGAATTCATATTTTCCGTTCTGCGGGACGAGCTTGCAGCGGTTCCCCATCATGTCGATGAATTCCGGATTCCCTTCCGGGATGGAAAGTGCGAGGCGGAGTGCGGAATTACTCAGGCCCCGGTCGAGGTTTTCATCGAAATACCAGAGGGCGGCGACACAGCTTTCTTTTCCGTCGTTGAAAAGATAGGCACGGGCTCCGGGCGCGAACCGGATGTCCTCTTTGAATTCGGAATTCCCCAGAAGACTGGTCAGGACGCTTGCCATGATCATGGAGGAATACGGCGTTCGGCTGTCGAGGAAAAGCGGAGCCCAGGAACAGGCCGCCTTGATCCGGTCGGCGTATTTATAGGCGACCAGATAGCTGCGCAGGATATTTGCCGCCGAGACCCGTTCCGCCCAGCCCAGATCGTACGAGGGAACACCCATACGGTAGTAATTGTCTTTGATGGAAACTCCGACCCAGGGATCAATGTTCAGGAATTCCGCCGTCATCATTGGGTAATGGTAGAGGCCTTCTCCCCAGACAACCGGAATTTTCGGATAGCCGATCCGGGAGAGCCCGTCCAGAAACTGAACGAAATCCTCTTCCAGATCGGGCGCTTCCGGGAATGCCCGGTAGACATGGCAGTCAATGACTTTGAAATGTGTTTCCGGTTCCAGTTCCCGGCAGGCCTGGAGAACGTTCAGAATCTCACGGCGTCCCCCTTCGCCCATATTGTAGGCGCCCATCGGATTGAAGGTGATTTCCGGATTTGCCCTTATGAGCCCTCGGTTGATTGCTAGCATCAGTTTCGCATATTCCCTGAAATTGCCTTCGCGGAGTGTGGCAAAATGAACGCCAGGTTCCGTTACTGCGGTCCAGTAGGTGATCCACGGGTGTTTTTTCGCCTGGGCAAAGGAGAGTTCTTCGGCCTCTTTCAGCAGGGCGGCCGGATAGGAGCGCAGCTGATAAAGCTTTTTGCCGTCGATTCGTATCTCTTTTCCGGCGATCTGCGTGAAGCTGGAGATATAAGCGCCGAAGTTTTCCATGCGGTACTGTTTCAGGATAGGAAGGATTGCGGGATTCAGGGCGTCGTGCAGATAGGTATGGGAGCCGTAGCCGCAGCGCATCAGCGTTTTGAGCAGAAGATGGGGAACCTGTCCGTTCTGGAGAATCGGAAACATGGAAGCGAATTTCCAGGAAGCGAGAATATTTTTGTGTTTTGCATTGTTGTCTGCAAAGATAAAACGGTTCAGACGGAGAAAATCGGTGTAGGCGGGCAGACCTTCCGGCTTGACGTCGCAGCGGATGACGCTGACTCCCAGTGGAAAAGCGCTGTCATCCGCAATTGGAAGAATTTGTTCGCCGTTCTCCCCGAGATCGAAAGGATGGTCGCGGGAAAAAAGAGAGCGTTTGAAAAAATCGCTTCCGGAGAGACGGATGCTCCCCTTTGTTTTTGCCGGCCCCAGAATCCGGAGGCGCGCGTTGACCGGCTGGTCGTGGGCGATGGTTGTTTCCTGCGGAGAGGAGGTCAGCAGCTGGAGCCCGATCCGGTTTCCCCGGTACGCCGTGGCGGAAGAGCCTTCTTCGATCTGAAGATCGTCAATCAGGACCGAGTCGTGGGACTGGAACGCGAGAATTACGCATCTGACCGGCAGGCGAAAAGTGAACTGGTGACGTTTCCACTCATTTGTGGCACGCCCGTTGTATCCTTTCCTCTTTCCGTTGTAGGAATGGACTGAGACGTTGAACCAGTTCCGCTTTTTTCCCGGCGCGAGTTTGACATGGAAACTGACCGTGTAATCCCTGTCCGCATGAACAGGGATGCCGAGCGTATTCATTTGCATGTTCATCCGGAGAGAGTATTTTCCGGAATGCGCATCGGCATCTGTGATCTGCTCCATGAGATCGGTTGTCCGCGAATACAGGTAGCGCGGACCGGATTCAAACGAGGGATTGAGGAGCATGTTGCCCTGCGGATCGAAGACCGGGACCGTGAAGTCGTTGTTTTTCGTGAAATTGATTCCGCTGACAATGCTGTCGTTTTTGGCGGGTGCGGAGGACTTTCCCGGAACAAGCCGGAATTTCAAGCCCGCGTCAATTTTCTTTGTCGCGTATTGAACCACGATTCCCGTTCTGGCAAGATGCAGATGAATGGGCGAACCTCCGAAGTCCAGTCGGAAAAGAAACTTTCCGGCAGAATCACAGACTTCCAGTTGTTTTGCCTTCGGAAAATATCCGAGAGAAGTCCAGCCGGACACAATGCTTTTCCAGCGCTCACGCGGAGGACTCTGGATCGTTTTTCCATCGACCCGGATCTGCTTCCCCGCAATAAAACGGATCGGGAACGTGAACACGTTGACGGATTCCCGAACCTGATCCAGATTCTCTTTCCGGTCAAAGGAGATGGTCACTTCGATGGAGTGATCCGGCAGAAGTGTGATCGTTTGAATATAGTCCGCATACTTGCCGTTTTTCAGCTTGAAGGTATGGCGGCGTACGACATTGTTTGCTTCCGGATGAAATTCCTGGGTGAACTTCTGGAACGGAGCCCATGAGGGCGCCGGGTTGAACCTGGAGGAAAGGGTCCATGCGGGAGTGTTCCCTATGTGATAGGAAAGATTTTCCGGATTGGAATTGTTCCAGAGCAGACGGTTGTCGCCAAGATAGATGCCATCCGCGCTGATGGTCGGTTTGAGTTCGGCTGTTGTTTCCTTTCCCTTGAGAAAGGGAGCTTTCGATTCAGGAAGTTTCAGCTCCGGCGGAACAGCCGCGTCTGCGGTGAGCAACAGCAGTGAAAACGGAAGAAGAAGTGGTTTGAGATTCATTTTTTCCCCTTTTTCTGGGTTATTGTGATACCGTGAGATTTTCGTGGAATGTCTGAGACCAGCGGTATTGAAGCACGGCACAGTCCAGACGGAGCCCCGGATAGAATTCGAACGGAGAATGCTGGAGAATGGAACGATTCAGATAGGGAAGATCCAGTCGTTTCAATGCTTTGGAGAGAGTCGTTGCCGTTCCCTGTCCGCTGACGCAGCAGAGAATGAGGGAGTCGGGCTTGCTCTGTTTGAGCGGAGCAAGAGCCCCTTCGATGCTTCCGCTTCCCGCCTTGTAATAGAGACCTCCGATCATTTCTTTGGAATAGGTTTCGCCGTTTCCCGGGGATTTATAGTCGCTTGTCATGATGCCGTAGGTGGATTCGCACTGCGTCTGTCCTTCGAAACGGTAAAGCGGACATTTCGCCGCATTTCCTTTGGTGAAATTTTCCGCGTTGACTTCCGGAAGCGGAAAGTAACTGCCCATGATTTTTTTCCGGTAGACGGCGTGTTTCAGCCAAAGCGGCGAGGTCGCATCGGCATCCCATGGAGATGTATCAAAATCCTGAAGATACTGCATTAAGGCAAATCCCGCCTGTCGGAGATTGGATGCGCACTGGACACCTTTTGCTTTATTTCTTGCCGCATTCAATCCGGGAATAAGCAGAGAGACAAGAATTGCAATAACAGCAATCACGATCAGCAATTCCAGCAATGTGAATTTTGTTTTTTCATAAAACTTCATTTCACTCTCCTGTGTTGTTGCGTCCGGAAGAGAAAGATTTTCAGAACAGAGCGGCATTTCCTTTTTCTTTTCTCTCCGAGCGAAACGTCCGGGCATCTTTGAAAAACGTTTTCTTTTTGTAATTATAGCACGAGATAATGGAAAAGACCTTGAATTTTCAAAGATAATCCCTTAAATTATCACAGATAAGATGATTAAGAGGTGGTGTATGATTCTTTCGGAACTGATCCGGCAGCAGGAAAAGACTCTTCGGATTTCCATCAGCATGGAGATTCTGCATCCTCTTTTTTTTGCGAAGAAGCGTCTGCGTCTTTTGCCGGACCAGTATCTTCATCACACGGAGTTCTGCTGTTCCCGGAAATCTTCCTCCTGTTTTTTGCAATGCATGCTGAATAAGGAGCGCAGTAAACGGCTGGCCGCCCGTGGAAAGGCGTTTTCAGGGTGTTGCGTGTTCGGGCGCTGGGAGTATGCTCTTCCTGTGATGGTCGCCGGGGAGCTGGGGGCGATTCTCTATTATGGTAATGCCAGAACGGAAATTGGTGATACGAATTCCTCCGGCGGTCGGGAAGTCGTTTCGGAGGAACGGAAGCTGGAGATCCGGCGGGCGGCGGCATTTATTCGTGATTTTATCGGTTATGAGTTTCAGTTCATTCGCGATTCAGGGCCGGGACTTCTGAAGCGTCAGTCGGTGAATTTTTATGTGGAGAACGCCCGGGATTTCATTGATCTGCATTACTCGGAAAATATTGCGCTGGCCGATCTTGCAGAGATGCTGAATGTGAATCCGAATTATCTCGGATCGGTTTTGAAACACGAGACGAAGCGGAGTTTCCGGGAGCTCCTGAATGAACGGCGCTGCCGGGAATCTCTGATTTATCTCAGGCATCATCGGACTCTTTCCATCGGGCGGATTTCCATGCTTTGCGGTTTTCAGGACAGCAACTATTTTTCTGTTGTGTTCCGGAAATATTATGGAACGACTCCTTCCGAATACCGCCGGTCAACAACCTGAAAACGGGTTTTCGTCTTTCGCCGTTTCAGGGACTTTGATTTTCGTTTCCGGTATGCCCATTCGGTTTGGCGCGTAGCGATTTTTCCGCCTGAAAACCGCAATATTTCCGGAAAAAGGAATCTCATCCGATTGAAGCGCTTTTCTTTCCGTGTTATATTATGGTGCCGTGGAACAGTGGGCTTCACGGTACAAAATAGAGGAGAAGAAAAATGAAAAAACTGTTGACCGTGCTCGCCTGCGCCGTTCTTGCCGCCGGAATGCTGACCGGTTGCGGCAAAGGAGTCGATGAAAACAAACCGTTGAGCGAAGTGCAGAAGGAAGCTGCGACTCTTGATGAAGCCGCTCTGAAGGCAAAAATCGCCGACTGTGAAAAGTTCCTGGCGGAAAAGAAAGCAGAACTCGACAAGGTCGCCGCAAAAGTGAAGGAGATTCCGCTTGACAAGATTCTCAGCGAGGAAAGCAAGAAGCTGAAAGACCAGACAGCAAAAATCTCCGAGTCCATCAAGAAAGTTACCGCCCAGATGAAAGTCTATACGGATGAAGTCGCAGCAAAGGCGAAAGCCGCGACGAAAAAGTAAAAGATTCTTTCATTTTACCCATTCAAATCCCCCGGCCTTTTCGGAGCGGGGGATTTTTTTTGTTTCTGAAGGCTTTTCCGATCCTTTCCGGGGGGACGTTGAAAGTGCTTCCGATAGAGCTTGATGAAATAGTTGCCGTCGCAGAATCCTGTGAGCGAGGCGATCCGGTCGATGGTAAGATCCGACTGTTCCAGCAGAGTGCATGCGTGTTTCATGCGCAGTTCCAGCAGATACTGGATCGGGGTGGTATTGAATTCCTGGCGGAATCTGCGGAGAAACTGATTTTTCGACATCCCCGCCCGTCTGGAAAGCTGATCCAGCGTCATGGCTTCGCAATAGTGGGAGTCCATGTAATCCGCGGTTTCCATAAGTTTGGAATCGGATCGTTTGATGCGCGGTGTCCATGCCTGAGCCAGCAGAATCAGCAGCATGGAAAAGAACGTGCGCAGCTGGAGAGGTCGTTCCGGATGGGATTCGTTCCGATAAACCTGGAACATGCGTAACAGCAGATTCCGCACGTCGTGAAACAGAACTCCGTTCAGCTGCAGCGAACAGCTGCCCGAATCGGAAAGGAAGAGCGCTTCGCGGTTGTGCAGAAAGGAAAGATCCACCCCCATTGCCCGGAAAAGATCCGGAGAACAGGAAATGTTGCAGACTTCGCACTGTTTCGTTTCAAGAAAACGGTGGACGCATCCCGGGCGGATGATGGATACACTGCCAGGGTAGACATTCATGCGTTCTCCGTTTAAAATCTGGACTGCTGTGCCGGAGAGAACCAGGACAATTTCAATGCAGGTGTGTCCATGTTCCGGAACATTGTAGGTTAAACAGTGACAGGTCATATCGAACAGAACTTCATCAACCTGATCCGGCGGACTGTAAATCGGCATGACATCTCTCCTTTCGACAGGAAAAAAATCCTTCTGCTCCTTTTTGGTGAGAATATACTGTATTTTGATGATTTTATCAAGGTTTTTTTGAGGAAATCCACTATAATATCAAGAGAAGAACAATCGGATTCGGAAGAAGGAGGCTTGTCATGACTGATCTGCGGACACTCCCCGGCGTCTGGTGCCGGGTTCCGGGGGGAAAGGCGGAATATTCGCTGTTCCGACGGCGGTTCCATCTGGATGCCGATGGCGTACTGCGTCTGCTGGTGAGCGCGGACAGCCGGTACAATCTGTATCTGGACGGGAAACTGCTTGGCAGAGGTCCGGTCCGCGGCGATCTGGAACATTATCACTGTGAGCGGTATGAACAGGACGTTGCATCCGGCGATCATCTCCTCTGCGCCGAGGTCCTGTTCTGGAGCGACGGTTTGCGGATTCCGTGGAGCGAGGTCCATTTTACTCCTGCCTTTCTTCTGCTGGGCGAATGCGGCGGCGAGGAAATTTCGACTCCGGAGCATTGGAGATGCCTTGCCGATCTCTCCCGTTCTTCGCGGAAGTGGCACGATGCGTGGAGACGGAATGCCGTGACTCCGATTGCTCCGATGGAGGAATTCTCCTCCGGTAGAGAGGTCGGAAACTGGAAAGAAGGCTTGTTTGATGATTCCAGCTGGATTCCTCCCGAGAAGGTGGCCTTGCCCTGTTTTCCGGAACTCTGCCGGACTGATCCTCCGAGCCGCTGGAAACTTCGGGACTCCGGAATCCCGCAGATGAGTTCAGAACCGATCCGGATCGCTTCTGTGCTGTACGGAACGGAGGAGAATTTGCATATCGCTTCCGACGGAGTTTTGCGGGGGACTCTTTCCGCCGGACGGCATACGGTTCTTCTCGATCTCGGACGGTACTATACGCATGTGTTCTGTTTCAAGGCCTCCGGCGGATGCGGAAGTATCCGGATTGCTTATGGGGAAGCGTTATTTGAAAACGGGAAAAAATGTGCGGACCGGGGACCGGTTTCCGGTGCTCGAATCGGGGAAAACGGATATGCCGACCGGATTCTTCTTGCCGGAGGGAAAACGGAATTCCGTCCGTTCTGGTATCGTTCCGGACGATATGTCGAGCTGGAGTTCGAGCTTTCGGAATCGTTGTTGCTGGAGCTTTCCTTTTCATTTCTTGCCTATCCGCTGAAACGGCAGGCGACGTTTCAGTCCCCGGAAGATCCGGTCCTGGAGCGGATTTTCGAAACGGCATGGCACACTGCGCGATGCTGTGCGCATGAGCACTACGAGGATTGTCCGTACTGGGAGCAGATGCAGTATGTGGGCGACACCCGGATTCAGGCGCTGATCTCCTACATCGGGTCAGGCGACGGCAGACTCGGACGGCAGGCGATCCGGCAGTTCGACGAGTCGCGGATCGGTTCGGGTCTTACGATGTCGCGGTATCCGTCGAATTTCCGTCAGATCATTCCGGGGTTCAGCCTGTTCTGGATCATGATGATTGATGATTACCACTCGTTTTTTCCGGATGCGGAGGTAATCTGCGAGCATTGGAATGGAATTCGGGATGTTCTGGATTATTTTGAGAAACATTGTGAGGAGTCCGGTCTGATCGGTCCGGTCGGCGGCTGGAATTTCAGCGACTGGGTTCCCGGCTGGCCGAATGGAAAGAGTGATCGAGGGGAAGATCTTCCGGAAACGCTTTTGAATCTTCTGTATGCGGAAAGCTGCCGTCTAGCGGAGGAGTTAGCGCCTTTGGCGGGAAGGGATGGAAGAGAGTATGGCGAACGGAGAAAACGTGTCCTGGACGCGGTGAACCGGCACTGTTATTCGGAGGCGACGGGACTTTATACGGATGTTCCCGGCCGTCCCTGGTACAGCCAGCATGTGAATGCATGGGCGGTTCTGGCTGGAGCGGCGGAGGGGAGAAAAGCGGAGGAACTGGCGGAGGCGGTGATGAGGGATTCCCGTCTTTCGCCCTGTTCGCTGTATTTTTCGTTTTATCTTCTGGAGCTGATGCGCCGATTGAATCGCCGGGAGGATTTCCGGAGACTGCTGAATCGCTGGGAGAAGATTCTGGAACGGGGCTATACGACCTTTCCGGAATGTCCGTGGCCCGAAACGCGGAGCGACTGCCATGCGTGGAGTGCCGGTCCGTTTTATCATCTATTGAAATTCCAATTCCAACAGAACGAGGGAGAGAAAAAATGAAAACCGTTGATTTTCAGATACAGGAATCAATTCCGGTGATTGCGGAAACGGATGTTCTTGTAGTCGGGGGCGGAGCCGGAGGATTTGCTGCCGCTGTCATGGCTGCCAGATGCGGAGCAGAGACCATTCTGGCGGATCAGCATGGTTCTTTAGGCGGAACAACCACCTATGCGGAGATTTCTCCGATGATGCCGAACGACTACTCTCCGGATGGAATCCGCGAACACGCAGAACCTCTGGACGGCCCTGTATATATAGAGTGGCTTCAGAAGATGTACTGCTGTCTGCCCCCGGAACTGCGCGCGGCCTGTTCCGATGTGAAACATCGAAACGGAAAGAACCGGGTTGTTTCGAAGGATGTTGCGGCGCTGGCGATGGAGGAGCTCTGTCAGGAGGCAGGGGTTCAGCTTCTGTACCATTTTTCTCTGTTCCGGCTTCTTCGGGAAGGGCGGAGGATCACCGGGGCGGTATTCCATACGAAAGCCGGTCTCCGTGCCGTTCTGGCGCGAACGTTTGTGGATGCCACGGGCGACGGCAATCTGGCTGTCGCCGCCGGATGCCGATATGAGATCGGGGATCGTGAAAACGGGCTCTGTCAGCCGATGACCCTTTGTTTCAAGCTTTCCCATGTGAATCCGGAGGCATGCAGCCGGGAGGAGGTGCAGCGTCTCTTTGAAGAGGCTAAAGCCGCAGGAGTGATCGACACCTGCCGAGAGGATTTGCTGCGGTTCGGGTATTATGATGAAGATATTGTTCATTTCAATGCGACGAGGGTGATCGGCAAATCTCCGCTGGATCCGCTGGAACGTTCTCTCGCCGAGGAGGAAGGACGCCGTCAGATGCGGCAGATCGTGGATTGGCTCCGCAATTCAGTTCCCGGGTATGAGCAGGCGAGAATTCATTCCATGGGGAGCGAGATCGGTGTGCGGGAGAGCCGGAGAATCCGGGGACTGGCGTATCTGGATGCGGATGCGTTCCGGGATCGGGCGCGTTTTCCGGATGCCATCGCCCGCTGCAACTATCCGATCGACATTCACAGCGCGACCGGCAGCGGCACAAAAATTGTTGCGATGGGCGTCAATGAGTTCTTTGAAATTCCTTACGGCTGCATTGCTGCCGCTGATG
>CALXMJ010000038.1 GCA_944389445.1 uncultured Victivallales bacterium
GCAGTTCCAGCGACATGAAGTTGCGAGTCGCCGCCGCCACATGAACCGCCGCCAGACACGCAATCGGGCTCTCCGCCATGTGAATCGACATCTGCACCCCGTGCTCCTCCGCAAGATCCCCGATCTTCTTCGTTTCCAGAATCCCGCCCGCCGTCAGCACATCCGGATGGATCACCGCCAGCGCACCCGATTCCAGCAGGGGCTTGAACGACTCCTTCAGATACATATCCTCGCCCGTTCCGATCGGCGTTGTCGTGGAGTTCGCCAGACGCACATACTGATTCGTCATCTGCCACGGCACCGGATCCTCCATCCACGCCAGATTGTATTTCTCCAGACGCTTCGCCAGCTTGATGCAGTCCTCCAGTGGAATGTGCCCGAGATGGTCGATCGCCAGCGGCACCTCGTATCCGATCTCCGCACGGACATCCGCCATGTACTGTTCCAGATGGTCCAGCCCCTTCTCCGTAAGATGAATCCCCGTGAACGGATGGGCCGTGTTGAAAAGATCGTATGCCTCTCCGCGCATCGCCCGCGGATCAATCGAACCGTGCGGCGTGGAGAACACCGTCTTTTTATATTCGCGCATCTTCTCCAGGAATCCGAGCGGAGCACTGAGAGCTCCGGGTACATCCATGAGAAGCTCGATCCCGAGATCCATCTTCAGGAACGTGAATCCCTTTACCATCCGCTCCTTGAGCGCCTTGCCCATGTCGCGTCCGCCGCCTTCGGAATCGGTGTCGCAGTAACAGCGGATGCGGTCACGATACTTCCCGCCGAGAAGCTGCCAGACCGGAACGCCCCATGCCTTTCCGGCAATATCCCACATCGCCACCTCAAGCCCGCAGACGCCTCCCGCCTGACGGGAATCCCCGCCGAACTGCTTGATCCGACGGAAAATTTTTTCCACATTGCAGGGATTCTCTCCAAGAATACGACTCTTGAGCATGGCGGCATAGGTTCTGCTGGAAGCATCGCGAACCTCGCCGTAGCCGACAATGCCCTGATTCGTGAAGACCTTGATCAGAGTGCACCGTTTCGGCGCGCCGTCGATGTCGGCAAAGCGGACATCCGTGATCTTCAGGGTGGAAGGATCTATTTTTGCATTCATACTTTTCCTCTTGGTTTGGTTATAGGAATCCATTTCAGATCAGCGTTTCAATTTTTGCAGCAGCCTCCGAAAGATTCTCCGCGAGAGAAGGAAGTCTGGCATTGGTGAAATCATCGCGGATTCCGATCAGAGTCACTGCCGCTGCAACTTTTTTCCGGGAATCAAAAACAGGAACCGACATGGCATCGACTCTCCAGCGGTTGTTTCCGCGATTGAAGATATACCCGTCCCTGCGAATCGCGGCGATCCTGCGGAGAATCAGCTCCGGATCGCTCTTTTCCGGAATTTCAACACGGCACTCCGCCGCAAGCCGGCGGATCGCCTCTTCCGATTCCTGAAGCAGAAGCGCCGCTCCTACAGAGCCTTCAATCACCGGAAAACGAGACCCGTTCTTTCCCGAAACCGAAAACGGCTCCGGCGACTCCGCCCGAAGCACGGAAACCTGCTCCTCCCACTGCCGGATCGAAAGTTTGCACGCCAGTCTCGTCCTCCGCGCCAACTCTTCCAGGACAGGCTGTGCCGATTCGAAACAGACACTCCCGTTCCTCGTCTTCAGCAGAAGGGCCAGCATCCCGAGCGACAGGGAATAGGCAGCGCCGCGATTTTTCCTGATCCAGTTGTGCTTCATCAGACTCTGCACAATCCGATACCCCGTCGTCGTTGTCACATCCGCAGCGCGGCAAAGCTCCGCCAGCGTCACAGGACGTTCCGTCGAACACATGTATTCAATCGCCGTCAACGCTTTGTCAACCGCCGGAATCGTATTCTCATTTTTCATATTTGAAAAACCTTTTTTCAATTATGAAAATAATTATACCAGAAAATTATTGAAAAGTCAAGAGGGAAAGAGAAAAAATAGAGAAAAGAATAAAAAAATCGCCCCCTGTAACGCGGAAGAAACAACAACGCCCTCCGGACAAAAACTGTTTTCCCGGAAAAAATCCCGATTCCTCCTTGAAATCCCGCATTTTGAAGATACATTGAAAATGAACCCAAACAAAAGGAGACAATATGAGACCTATTACATTGTTCACCGGTCAGTGGGCGGATCTTCCGCTGAAGACGATGGCGCAGAAAGCCGCCTCATGGGGATATCAGGGACTGGAACTCGCCGCGTCGGGCGATCATCTCGACATCGACAAGGCGGCAACCGACAAGAAGTACTGCAAACGACTCCTCGACACCCTCAAGAAGAACAACCTCAGCGTTTGGGCGATCAGCAATCACCTCGCCGGACAGCTCACCTGCGACCCCGACGACGACAGCCGTACCGACCGCTTTGCTCCAGCCGCCCTCGCCGGCAAAAAGAACGCAAAACGGAAATGGGCAATCGAACAGATGAAACTCAGTGCGCGCGCCGCGGCAAACCTCGGCGTCAAAGTCGTCACAGGCTTCACCGGTTCTCCGATCTGGCACATGCTCTACAGCTTCCCCCCGGTCA
>CALXMJ010000039.1 GCA_944389445.1 uncultured Victivallales bacterium
CTGAGCTTCTGAGCCGCGTCAGAAAAGTCATGTCGGCAAGAATCAACGGACGCTTGGCAACGCCTCTCAATGTCGGGCTGGGTATCTGGAATTTATTGATATAGAAATTTATGCAACGATGCTTAGACGGTCTCTGCTGGATGATGATTTGTATTGCAATTGTCATGAGCGAGAATGGTTCTGTTTTCAGTAAAAACAGGTGACACTTTCTACTGGTTAATAAATTGACAGTCAATAAAATAGCATGAAGAAATCTGATTGCAAATCAAAAATATTTGAATGACGGATGAGAAGTGAGCGATACTGGAGGATCGGCTTTCAGGGAAAGACGATCCGAAAGCGTCGGAACCGTCCGAAGAACGAAGTGAGCGCTGCAAAACCGCTGTAAGATCTTTCCGTGCAAAAATTTGCTCCGTTTTTGATTACAGGTCGTTTGTTCTAAAAAAACGAATTTCGCAAAACTCGAAAAATTTTCTGAATCAAAAAGACTTTTGTTATGAATTGGGCGAATAGAGTACCGACCTCTTGATTCTTTGAACACATGTCCTTTGCAAGCTCATTTTACTTTATTCGTTGATTGCCAGCGTGTTACCTTAATAAAAGATTGCGAATTGAATGTTTAACAGAAAAAAAATGACGATCAAAGGTCGGTTTTCCGGCGTGTGTTTCCTCCGAAAAATGCTTTCCGGAGCAAAAGACCGGTCTTTTACTCCCCCGGAGAATTTACCGGGAGAGGGTCTGAAGCACACCTTCATAAGAGAAAAGTGGAGATTCTCCGCTTTCGGGCAAAACGCGAGTTGAGCTCAAATTTACCCCCAAAACGAAAAAACCGACCAGAAGACTGGTCGGCGGAGAATTTTGAAAATGGTGGAGCAGAAGGGAGTTGAACCCTCGACCTATACGATGCGAACGTATCGCTCTAGCCAACTGAGCTACTGCCCCGTATTTATCCGATGAAAGAATAATATAGCGGGATTCCGTATAAATTCAAGCTGCTTTGAAGAAAAATGTTGTTTTTCCCATACTATTTTTCCCCCGCTGTGAGCGGGAACCGCTCATTTCCGCCACGGGTATAAATCATTCCGGTAAAGAAAAGCATCATCTGCTGAATGGACTGGAAACAGGATTTCCGCTCTCGAATACAGCGTGGAAGGTCAATCTCAGGAAGCATTGCTGTCTCAGCCGGCAGTTTTGCAGAGATTGCGGCAGGTTCCGCAATTGAGACAGGCAGAACGCCGGAACCGGAAAAGGCAGGAGAATCCCGCTTCCAGGAGACGGTTTTTCAGATCTCGGGCAAATTGATCGTTCCACGGCTGAAAAGAGAAAACTTTTCCTGTTTTTTTGTCAGAATTCTGTTTTTTCTGCCGGAAATCGTTGAAAAAAAAATAAAAACGTGATACCTTATCAGGAATACAGAAAGGAGTTTGTTATGTCAGGAATCTTCAAGGCGTACGATATTCGCGGAATTTATCCCGAACAGCTGAATGAGGAAATCGCCGAAAAAATCGGCAGAGCGTTTGTTGAGTTTCTCGGTGCGAAAAAAATTGTGATTGGAAGGGATATGCGTCCCCACTCCGAGCCGTTGTTCAAAGCGCTGGCAAAAGGAATCACGGAACAGGGCTGCGACGTCATTGATCTTGGCCTCTGCTCGACTCCCATGACGTATCATGCAAACGGTTTTCTGAAAGCCGACGGCAGCGTCATGATCACGGCATCCCACAATACCAAGGAGTGGAACGGGTTCAAACTCTGCCGGAAAGATGATGTTCCCATCAGCGGAGCCACCGGAATCGCCGACATTCAGAAGCTCGTGGAAGAGAATAATTTCAAACCTACTGACAAACCGGGTTCCATCTCCACTTACGACATCGCCGCGGAATACGGGAAATTCCTGCGCAAATTTGCCAGAATGAACAGAAAACTTAAAATCGTGGTCGATTTCGCAAATGCCATGGGCTCCTATGAGATCGCCGGAATCCGCGACCTGTTTGATATCATCCCGATGTATGAGCCCCTCGACGGCAACTTCCCGAACCATGAGGCGAATCCGCTTCACACGGAAACGCTCGACGCTATCCGCGCCAAAGTCAAAGAGACCGGCGCCGAATTCGGCGCCGCGTTCGACGGCGATGCCGATCGCTGCGGATTTGTCGACGACCAGGGCAACATCATCCCGATGGATCTTTTCACCGCTCTTATTGCTCAGGATATTCTCAGCGACCGCGAAAACGGAACGGTCACGATTCTGTACGATCTCCGCAGCAGCTGGGCTGTGCGGGAATGCATCAAGGAAAACGGCGGACGCCCGATGATGTCCCGCGTCGGACACGCTTTCATCAAACAGCAGATGCGCGAAAACAACGCGGTCTTCGCCGGCGAGCTTTCCGGACATTATTATTTCTCGGAAAACTATGTCGCGGAATCCCAGGGACTGGCATTGATCAAACTGGCAAATCTTGTCTGCAAAACCGGGAAAAAGGTCAGTGAACTGGTCAAACCACTGCGGAAATACTTTGCTTCCGGCGAGATCAATTCCAAAGTCGCCGATACGAAAGTCATCCTCGACAAAATCCGGAAAAAATATTCCGACGGACATATGTTCGAACTCGACGGTATTTCCGTGGAATACTCCGACTGGTGGTTCAACGTCCGCGCCTCCAACACGGAACCGCTGCTCCGCCTGATCGTCGAAGCCAAAGACAAGGCGACCATGGAAGCAAAACGCGACGAGCTTCTCGCGTTGATCCGCGGATAAGTCCGCCTGCAATAAAACAAAAAAGCCGTGTCTGCCCTCTTTCGAACAGACACGGCTTTTTCTGAATTTCAGAGGATCATTCTCTCACCGTCCTTGCGGCTTGCTCCTCTTATTTTCCATTCTTTACGCGGAGATCCGCCAGCTCATTGAGGATTCTCACGCCTTCTTTCAATGAGTTCAGCAGCGGATTATCCTTTTCGAGACGCTGCAGCAGAGTCCGGCATTGGGTACATTTTTTCAGATGAGCCCTGCATACCATCTGATTCCAGAGGCCAAGTTCCCGGTTCCGATACAGCTCCAGTTCTTCTTTTG
>CALXMJ010000040.1 GCA_944389445.1 uncultured Victivallales bacterium
CATAGGCCCTGCTGTAGAATATATTTGATTTAAGCAAGAATTCAACCGGAAAGATTTTTTTTTTACTTTTTTTTCCACCTCCGCACAATAAATAAGGGGATGCGTCCGTTATACGGACAACGCGTGATCTGACGCGCCTGGGAATGTGTATGGAGAACATGTTCTCATCAAAACTCTCTCTTCTCTATTCTCCCGGCAGGCGGTGAGGCGCCGCCTGCCACCCTTTTTCCAGCCGTATCTCACAGGTGGGCGTCGTCCGGGTAAAAAAAATCCGTTTCTCGTTCTGCGGAGAAACGGAAAAAATCAACGGACACGGAAAACTATGGCGTCGTATCCACCGGATAGCGAAGCGGAGTATAAAGGAAACTGTCTTTGATCAGCGGCTTCATATCGCTGCCGATCATATGGGACTGTTCCTCAAATGTTTTCAGGGTGGGAAGCGGATAGACCGCAATCGGCATATCCCCGCCGATGTTGAACAGATCGCTGTTGCCGTAACCGTGCACCTTGATGAAATACTGTCCGGAGACATTGAAACTGGAAAAGTTCAGCGCATAAATTTGTTCCTTCGGCACCTCTTTGTGAACCGGAGCCAGAACGCCCTGCGGTTTCTTCATCAGAACCGGCTTGCCGGAAAACACAACCTTCCCCTGCGGAGTGCAGAGAGAAAATTTTGCAGGAACTTTTTTATCCTTCCCCGGAACAAATGTCAAATATGCCATCTTGACCGGCATATTTTTCCAGTAGCCGTAACGTCCGACATAGATGCCGGGGAAAAAAGCCTGATTCTGTTTCCGGTTGATTCCGGCACTTTCCCCTCCCGGCACAGACGCCGCCGGATTCTGCGCGCCGACACTTCCGATCATCGCCACAATTCCAAAAAACAATCCGAACAACAGGACTTTCATCATTTCCCCCCTCATTTCTTTTTAGTCTTTTCTTTTTTCCCTTACCAACAGGAAAAACGCTTGCGTTCTATCCATAATATGCCATGAAACGGAATATTATCAAGCGTTCTGCGGGAAGAACCGGAATGCATGGAACAGAATCCGGCACAAAAACAGCGAATATTTCACAGCTGATTTTTCCTTCCGCGGCGAACTAGTCGTTCAGGAACTTCACATATACCGGCAAACTCAAAAGCAGAAGCAGCGGAATCAGAAAAAGCGACAGGACCATAAACAGCGGATTCGTGCTCTCCTTCCGGACAGGAAGTTTCGTTTTTTCTCCTTCACGACGATCTTCCGTCCCCTCACGAGTCATTTCCGTCTTCATGGGAATCTCCTTCCTTTGTGGCTGATTCAATATAAGTCCCGGAAAAAGAAAATTCCATTCCTTTATGCATACTTTTTCCGCATTTTTCTGAAAAAATACAGAAAAAGCAGAGGAAAAAACAGCGGATCATCCGCGATTCCCCCATCCAGAATGCATTGCGGATGATTCTAACGGTATTCGGTCAGGACTTCGGCAAGCACCCGCTCGCAACGTCCGCAATGAGTGCAATTCACAGCACAGCCGCGGGCGATGCTCAGCCAGTCCGCGGGAAAGCGGCTGTTGTCAATCGCAAAAGGAGAAAACGCAGGAGAAAACGAAGGCTCCATCAAATCCAGCAGATTGCCTTTGAAAGCCCCCGACGCATACGCGCCGATCACCATCCGCGGATGCGAATGCTGACGGGTCGCCAGCTTCACCACAGGAAAGTACGGTTCATAAACGCTCAAATCCTCCGGACGGATCCAGCTGGAACGCAGAAACTCGACAAAATTTTTCCTGTCGCGGTACAGACTCCAGCACAGATGCGGCAGATAACGTTCGTTCCGCACCTCGTCCACCTCGGAATCATGAGCCACCAGATTGTCGTGAAACGACTGCGCCGGACAGTTCCGAAGGCAGCCGCTGTTCGCCAGCATCACGAGTTTTTTCCCATGAGCGGCGCACCATTCGTGAAACACCTTCACCGCAGCCAGATCCCGCTGAAGATCCCGGCGGATGTGAAAGGAATCAAACAGAGCGGAAAGATACTCCATCGCCAGCGTCGAATCAATCCGCATGTTCACCGACGCCCGGATTTCGATGTCCGGATACTCTTTCCGCACCACATGCGCGACAAACGGACTTGTCGTCGTAATGATTTCCGGCAGGAGCTCCTTCGATTCCAGATAGGAGAGAATCGAAACAATCTCATTGTGGAAACGGGAGCTGATCGCGAAAGCCCCATAACAATTGGCATTGAACAGCAGGTCCAGTTTGACACCCATATTGCGGATCGCCGCCAGCTCCTGTTCCAGCTCCGTCTGCGCGGACCAGTCCACCGCGCCACCGACGCAGCCGAGAGAAGCGCGCCCGCTCGCCGTTCCGGGCCAGGGGAAGTAGACTTCAGCGATCGCCTCCCGGTAATCCCGTACGATCCCGCTGAACGGTTCGCCGATATCGGTCTGCTGGTATCCGACTGCAAATTTCATTCTCCGCCCTCCCCCGCGGGAGTCTCCGATGCAGCCCGCAAATGCTCCCGGAACTCTTTTGCCGCCTTGCCGACTGATGCCCGGAACCCATCATCCGGCTGATTCAAACGGACCCCGAGCGCAAAATTCTCCGGAATGAAAAACGCCGCAGCCAGCCGGGTTCCCGGCACATAATCCATGTAGCATCCATCCTGATAGGCGGCTTCCTTTACGGCACTATACCGGGATTCGCTCTCCCAGTATTTCGCGCCGTATTCCTCAAACGGGAAATTCAGTTCAAGATCCGCTCCGTTCAAACCGTTTGCCTGAAGACAAATCGCCGTAGCCGAAAGATACGGAGTAAAAAGCAGAGACGATGGATGCTGAAGTTCACCGGGACGGTCCGGAGACATCCGGAGACGGCACACCACAGCACTCGGCGTAATTTCAGAAAACGTCAGCACAGCTTCCGGAAATCTGCGGGACAGTTTCCGAAGCTCCTTCCCCGCCGATGACAGCATGCGGGAACGGTTCCGCATCGACGCCAGCTCCTGCACCGCCGGACCCGGTATAAAACGGTTCGAAGAATCCTTTTCCAGAAATCCGCGTGCGCGCAGAGTCCGGATCAGATTGTGAACCGTTGTTTTTTTCATATCGAACGCCTCCGCGATTTCGTTCAGGCGCATGCCGTTTTCCGAACCCGCAATCAGCCGCAGAATATCAATCGCCTTCAGGAGCGACTGGACCATATCCGATTGTGCCATAGCTCAATTCCCGCATCCGTTTTCTTTATTTCATTGCATGTTGAAATATATTCCATACAGATCAAGTTGCAAGAGCAGAAAAGGAGGAAAAGAGCCTGGAAAGGCATTTTCCTCCTTTTTGAAACGGGAACTCAGTCTGCGTCGCTGGAGTTGTCCGCTTTCTTGAAGATGGTTCCTTCCGAATATTCCGGTTCGGTGCTCCAGTCAACCGTCCATGCGGGACGGCGGCGGAATTTCTGCTTGAATGTATTCTGAAGAACGCCGCGCGCTTCCAGACTCATCATGCAGGCTCTTGTGCAGCCGCGGGCTCCGCAGACGGCTTGTCCGGTATTGTACAGGTTGCGCGGCTTATGATAGAACGGAGACCATTCGCCCGGAACCGTTGTTTTCATCCAAGGTTCATACGGATCCTTCTGCTCGACCCCGGTATCCTGTGCCCCGCGGAAGGTGATATCGCACTTGCCCATGTCCAGATCGGACCATTCGACCTCGTGTCCGGCAAGCGTCACCTTGACCGTGCGATCCGTCGGGAAACAGTGCCCGGGACACGCCTTCACGCATGCCATGCAGCGGTTGCAGAGTTTCGGTCCGGAATAGATCGGATCGGGCTCCAGTTCCAGATCCGTCAGAACAATGCCGACCCGGTTGCGCGGACCGAACTGCGGCGAAAGAAACATCTTGCTGAATCCGATCTCGCCGAGTCCGCAGAGATACGCCGCAATGCGCAGCTGGATCATGATGTCCGGCGTTGCCTGCCCCGGACGAACCGGACGACTGTAATTCTGCTTGCAGATTCCCACATTGTCGATGGCACGCCAGTCGCTCTGATGCCCCATCGGAATCGCTTCATAGCCTTCATCTTCGATTGTCTTGGCAAGATTGATGACGGTCATCGGCATGTAAAGATAAGTGATTCCGCCGTATCCCATCGCGGAATAGTTGCTGAAATAGGTACCCTCCTCAACGCCGCGCAGACTTCCGCGCTCCACACGGAACACCATTCCGATGATCGACTTGCATTCCGGCATGATCTGTTTCGGATCCATCTGGAGCGGCGCGGTCGACCACCTTTCAATGTTCCCGATTCCCACCGCATCAGCCCCGAATTCCAGAGCCTTCCGCTTGACATACTCCGCCGCCTTGACCGGATCACTCAGATCAACCCGATTGAACTCTCTTGTCATTACAGCCATTTTGTCTTGTCCTTTTTTTATTTTTCGCTCTAAACATTCATCATTGATGAATATTTATTCCTTATGGATGTAATTTAACATTATTTTTTCAAAATGCAAATTCTGAAAATCAGGTTTCTGAAAAAAAGAATTTCGTATCGAATCCAAGGAGAGAAGAATCAGGGGGTATTTCGGAGATTCGGCAGGATAAAAAGTCGTTCTGGAAAGAAAAAAATCTCAGCGGGAAGCGTCGAGAGAAGTCCGGATTCCCCTGCGGAACACGGAGGAGTAATCCTTCAGATCGGAAAGCTCCTCCACATAGCGGTTGATGTGGCAGGCATCCTGATAGGTGTCGAACTCCACGCCTTCACTGAATTTGAAAACACCATGACGCCAAGCGCGGAAATCCAGATTCCCGTTCAGGAGAATCATCCTCGCCTTCGGAGCGACAAGACGGATCAGGCTGATCAGAGAGGTGGTGCAGTTTTCCGTCAGAGTGTTGTAGAATTCCGGTGTCTCTTTCAGGCGGTTGATCTTTTCAATCGTCCCGAGGAACATCGTCCGGACGGCTTCGGGCTCGACATTCAGCGGATACACATACAGCTCCTCTTTCCGGTAATTCGTGCGGAGACCGAACAGATCCCGCTCATCGGCAAGAATCCAGAGCACTTCATACTGCTTGAAAATTCCCTGAAAGGTCCCCTGCTCCACGTTCTTCGCCAGACGGGTCTCGACAGATAGCGCAAGGCGGCCGTCCTCGCCGAAATCGAAGGAAAGCATCGTGTGCCCGATGACGGAAATGCCGTCCCAGTGCGACAGAGCGAAATCCAGTCCGCGCAGCCGGCTGAGGCGGTAGGTGCGAGTTTCATATCGGACATCAAACTGATCGGTCGTACGATAACGGAAGTTGCGGACGTGGAAAACCGTCACCTTGTCTCCATCGATCACGGCATACGGATTCCGGCTGAAGGAAGGCTGCCAGTCACGGTCATTGCTCGGACGGCGCAGGCTCCACGGAATAAAAATCAGAAACAGAATCAGCAGGATGGTCGGCAGAAACGGCACAAAACGCTTCCGGAAAATCACCGACAGCAGAACCGTCAGGAAGAGTCCCGCTGCCAGCACACCGCTCAATGCCTCCGGCAGATTCCGCGTCCCGTAGACCAGAATCCCGGAACACCAGACCCCGAAACAGAAATACACCGCATAAAAGGCTATGCGGAGCATCTTCCGAAGGCGCGGGCGCAGATCCAGAAAATCCCGAAGACGGCGGAAAATCACAGATGAAGCCGGAAACGTGAAACGTCTCATAGGTTGTCGCCGGAGAGACCGTATTTCTGAAGGAGTGTTCTGTATTCGGGAGTTTTCCGGAACTTCTCAAACTCCTGATCGAACTGTTTGACAAATGCCCAGGACTCCCGTTTCCCCGGAGTGAACGCGATGTAATACTCGACTTCGTTGTCGAGTTTTTTCACCAGACGAATCTGCTTCGCGGAATTGCGGATCCGTTTCATGGACCAGTCCATCACAGCGGTATAGCTCACAATTGCCTGAAGCTTCTTCTGCATCAGATCGCGCACCATTTTATCCGTGGCGTTCCAGCCGTTGTAGATCACGGCGATGCCGTCGGAGGCGTGATCCTTCTGGAAGCGATCGAACTCATCGGAATGAGAGTAATCGGTCATAAAACCGGTTTTTGCCTTTGCAAGCGACGCGGCGGATTCGAACTTCAATGGGGAATCACTCCGCAGGTAGACGGCGCTGACCGTCTTGAACAGAGGACGCCGGGGATAAACCAGATTCGGCTTATCGGCTTTGCAGACTCCGATCACAGCATGACACTGATTGCGCTGCAGATCGCGCATTGCCCACTGCCAGCCCTGATTGCGGAAGTTCAGGCGGTATTTGTCCGCGGGAAAGAGCTTTCGAAGGATCTCTATCGAAACTCCCGGATGCGTCTTGGAGTTGATTCCGCAGACAAACGGCGGAAAATATTCGACCCGGATGTTGATCTCCTGCGGCGCGGCAAACAGCAGCGGAAGGGATGAGAACATCAACAGAACAAGAAGCAGATTTCGTTTCAGATTCATTTTTTATACACTCCCGGAAGGATCATGAACAGACGTGTCCCGGCGTCATCGGGAAGCCGGAAGGTGTCTGTACACTGGAAACGCATTGCCAGTTTTTGAAGTTCGGGCTTTTCCCGGTCACGCTGATCGGGTGTCCGGTAGACATAGAGACAGGCATTTTTGCGCAGAAGCCCGGAGACCTCGCGAACCAGTTTAACAGAATCGCCAACCGCGCGCGCCGTGACCAGATCGAAATGACGATTGTAATCCTCCTCATGAGCAAGTTCATTTGCCCTGGCATGAAGAGCTTCCAGATTCCCCAGCCCCATTGTCTCCGCCGCCCGGAGGACAAAGTCGATTTTCTTGCGGGTGGAATCGACCGCCGTCACCTGCAGCTCCGGAAACGCCGCTGCCAGAGGCAGGGAGGGGAAACCGGCGCCGCAGCCCACATCGCAGAGATTGAACTTCCCTTTCAGATACGGGGCAATCGAAACGGAATCGGCAATGTGTTTGCTCCAGTATTCGCTTTCCGGAATCCGAGTCAGATTCATCGTCCGGTTGGTCTCGTAGAGAATTTCCCTGAATGCGGAACAGGCGCGCAGAAAGCGGTCGAACTGTTCCGATGGAACACAGCGCTTCAAAAAGGCGAGACAATCATCCGAGAGCGTAGGATCCATTTTATACCGTCTTTCCGCCCGCGGCGAGCCGCAGGACAAAAGTCATCAGGGAGCAGACCGCAAAAAAGATCATGAACGCGGGAAACACGTAACGGTATTTCCCGACGGAAAGACGGATAATCTCCCGTGTCAGGTGCGGTTTCCCGGAAATGAAAATCCCGATCGTTCCAAAGAGAAAACAGGCGACAGCAAAAATGACGGACCCCGCTGTCGGGTTCGCGAACGACTCCTTCAGATAAAAATGAGCCGTCAGAATCATGAATCCGCCGATTGCGCGCGAAAGCAGATGATCCAGCGCAACGTATGCGAGAATCGTCAGCAGAATCGCCAGCGGCAGCAGATAACGGTGAAGCGACTCCGGCAGAATCGGCATGGCGTTCGGAATGCACCAGAGCAGATCGACAAAACCGAGGATGGTTCCGGCGATCCGGGCCCGGGGGAATTTTTCCGCCGCCGGAAGCGTGCGGCTGTCGATCCGCAGAAGCAGCCACGCGCCTGCCAGCATCGCGGCGGCACAGAGAGGAAGCAGGATCAGATACATGATCCCCGGATTGAAAAACTGAACCATCATTCCTTGTCCTTGATCGGTGTAATGGATTTGATTTCATCCGCCCGGTAGGTCACCTGCACACCGGGTTCGGGTTCGAACATGACTTTGCCGTTTGCCTGGCGTGCGATGAAGCGTCCTGTGGAAATCCTGCCGTCCTTCATTTCGAGGGTGGAGTTTGCGATCCACATGGTCAGGTTGTCAAGACGCTCCGTCTTGCCTTTTTCGATCCGGACCTGAATGACTTTCCTGTTTGGACGCGCCCGCTTGTGCACCAGTTCGAGCGAATGTTTTCCGGGAGTCAGGCCGCGAATGGTAAACACGCTGGAGATCTCCGGATTGTTCGGATCGCGCACGGTCGAACCTTTGAGCTGACCGTCCAGATAAACAGTGACTCCGGGAGGATAAGTCACGAAATCCAGCTGGCCGGTACTGCTGCTCAGCGCAAGATTCCGTTCGACGGTCTGACCGCCCGCCAGATCAATCTCGATGGAAAGCGGATCGAATCCGGTCTTCCGGAACTCCAACTTGTAATGTCCGCGCGGAAGAGAGGAGACATTCAGCGGCGTTGAACCGTAATCCTTTCCGTTGATGCTGACAGACGCCCCGGAAGGAACAGTCGTCAGCTTCAGATTTCCCGGAAGCGGCTCCATCTTTGCCTGAACGATCGCCTCCCGGTCCCGATTGACCAGAACGGTCTGCTCGTATATGGAATATCCGGCCTTCACCACGGTAACCTTGTATTTTCCCTGTTCCAGACGCGCATTGTATGGAGTATCGCCGACCGGCGCATCGTTCAGTTTAACTTGCGCCTTGTCCGGAACCGAGGTCACCTTCAGGGACCCTACATTCGAAACAAGCACCGTATTGATCGACTGCGGACGCGCCGAAGAAACACTCCATTTGACCGACTGCGGGGAATAGCCCGGCAGTTTCAGAAGCGCCGTATAATTGCCGGGGGCAACATCTTTGAGCACGAAAGGAGTCTCGCCGACGAACTTGTCATTCAGATGCACCGCCGCCCCGGAAGGCTTCGAAGTAAACAGTACGGACGCCTTTTCCGGTTCCAGCTTCACGTTGATTTTCTTCTCCTCTCCCGGTTTCAGCGTCACGGTCATCCAAACGGGAGAATAGTTTGCCTTTGCAATTTTGACCACATGGGTCCCATGCGAAATCCGGCAGCCGTAAGGGGTTTTGCCGACTTCCCGTTTCAACAGCGTGACCGCAGCGCCGTCGGGGTCCGAATAGAGTTTCAGAACGGCACGGTCGTCGCGCACCTTCTGACCGCAGCCGGAAAACAAAAGAGCAGCGGCCGCAAAGGCAGAAAAAACGGCGGATGTAATAATCAAAGATCTCATACTCTTATTTCCTCATCTGTCTGTCAAATGTCAATTTATACTTTTTCAGGTTCTGATAGACTTTGCTGTCCTGCTGCACCATATCCATGCCCTTCTGACATTCCGCGGAAGCATTCGCCCATTGCTTCAACTTGTAATAGCGCTGGATATTGAACTCAATATCCTTCAGTTTCCGGGCATAGATTTCCTTTGCTTCCGCGCTGCGTTTTCTGGCGATGTCCCATTCTTTCGGCCGGGGGACAAACTGTTCAAAGAACTCCATCGCAAGATTGTAGCGGGAGATCGCCTCCCGCAGATTTTCCGGTTTTGCCTCATAGTTGTTGAAGAGGTCCTCCGCCTTGCGGAACGTTTCAAACGCGTATTTGCGCATCTCCTCCACGTTCATGGCGACGGAGGAAATGCCGTTGCTGTCCGCGAAACGGTCGATCGCCCGCTCGATCGCCTCGAAGGAACTCTGCGCATAAGCGTTGCGGACCGTGATCGAATTCTGTTTGTTGTCGATCAGCACGGTAAGTTTCCGCCGTTCATCGGTTTTATCCGTGGCAAGAGCGGCGAGAGGCTCCTGTTTCAGTTTCATGAACTCCGTCTCCCGGACGGATTCCTCCAGTTCTTTGAGATATTTCTGATTGACATTTTCAAATTTTTTCTCGAATCTCCTGCCGAATTTCAGATCATCCAGCACAAATTTCGCGCTTCCGTTTTCCAGCGTGAAAGCAAAGCGGAACACGTTGTCGGGATCGACCTTCTGACGCTCGTATTCGATGATAAACTCGGGCTTGGCCTTCCTGACGACAGCCTCTGAAGCGGATGGCTCTTTCGAAAGGAAATTCACCCGGACAAAAAAGCAGATCACAATGACCGCCAGGGAAATGACCAGCACCGGAAAGAAGAAGCGCAGATGTTTCGGCTTGTTTTCCGGATCGGAAGAGGAGTCGGCGGAAGCGTTTTTCTGTGCGGATTCTTTTTTCCCGAACAGATTCCCGCCGGAGACCTTCGCAAAAACATTTTTCGGATCCCGCGGAAATTCCTGCGGATTCTTTTTTGCCGCCGGTTCCGGCGCCGGGCGGTTCACAGTCTCATCCGGAGCGTTTTTCCCCGGAGGCGGTGCGGCGGAAACCGCTGGTCCCGGTGTTCCGTCCGATTTCTTTTCCTTACCCGGACCGGCGACGGGATCGCCGAAGCGGAGCGCCTGATCTCCGAGAACGAGAAGGTCGCCCGGCCGCAAAGCGGTTTCCTCCCCAATTCTGACGCCGTTGACTTTTGTGCCGTTGGTACTGCCGAGATCAATAATGGACCACTTCATTCCGTCAAACGAAATTTTCGCATGGTAACGGGAAACCCCTGCGACAAGAAGCTGAATGTCGTTGTCGGATTCGCGTCCGATACAGACTCCGGGCGGCTGCAGAAGGACGGATTCGCCTTCGCGCGGGCCATTTGTAAAATAAAGATTCATGGTTTTGTGTCTCCATATATGCTTGCGGCGGCTTCAGGTTTGGCATGAATGACTTTTCTGAAACCGGCGTTGATGTCTTCCACACATTCCGCATCAAGATCTATGTAATCCCCGGGAGCGGTTTTGCTTCTGGCGATCGTGCCGGGCGGCAGTTCAATCACCGTCAGAGAGCCGCGGCAGCCGCACCAGGGGATCCACGGAGCGAGCGATTCCACGGTTTTCAGGATTTTATTCTCCCTGCCGACAAATAGAACATCGATTCTCTGCGACATGAAAACGGTATGGATCGCGCTGCATCGTTCAAAGATCAGCGCATCGAACGGCGTAAATTTTCGGCCGATCATCCCGCGCATGCGGGAACCGAGGGAACACGCCCGCATGGGCGCCGCCGCGATCACCGTTTTTCTGGAAATATTGTTCAAAGTCATGGATTCGATTACCCCATCATTTTCATTGCCTGAAGAAGGATCGGCCCCATCAGCAGCAGGAAGACCGAGGGAAAAATAAAGAGGACCACCGGAACCAGAATCTTGACGGGAGCCTCATTTGCCAGCTTCTCCGCCATGGAAAAGCGTTTGGAACGAAGCTGATCGCTTTGAATCCGCAGGAGCTGTCCGATGCTGATTCCGAGTTCATCCGCCTGCACGATCGAGTTCACGACCGAGGTCAGTTCCGATTGCTGGACCCGGTTTGCCATCTCCTTCAGAGCGGCCTGACGTTTTTTCCCCAGTTGAATTTCCTGAAGCGCGCGGGTCATCTCCTCTCCAAGAGGATCAATCTTCCGGCGGGCAAGAATATCGCGCAGAGCGGAAAGGAAATCCTTTCCCGCCTCGACGGAAAGAGTCAGCAGATCCAGCAGGTTCGGCAGCGCCCGAAGAATCAAGTACTGTCGGCGAGCAACCACTTTTTTCAGCCATGCCATTGGATAAATATACAGCAGGGCAAGCAGGACAAGCCCGTAAATCACTTTTCCGGAAAAACCGAGCAGAGCGGCGAAGAGGAACCCCAGCACGAGAAGACAGATCCGGGCGGCAATGAACTGTTCGGTGGTGATCGTCTGATCGTATCCCGCCATCTGAAGCAGATTGGAGACATTTTTCTTCATGACGTCGAACCCCTCGTGATCCAGAAGAGGAATGATATTCGGGGTCAGAGGCAGAAAAAGTTTGATGAGGACCGGCAGTTTTTTCCGGAAATCCTCATGACGATCCGCTGGAGTGTCGATCTCTATGGAGCGGAGCGCGTTCAGAATCAGGAACACGACACATCCGCAGCAGATGCCGGCGGAAAGCGCAGCAAAAAAGACAATCAGTTCATTCATGCGGCATTCTCCCTACACATCAATCGTTGTAATTTTCCGGATGATGAGGAAACCCGTCACGACCAGTCCGATCACGACGATCATAATCACGAGTCCCAGAGGCGAATTGAAAAACGCATCGACCATATCCGGCGAAATCTTCGCCATCGCCGCCAGCAGAAGAAACGGCATTGCTCCGATGATATACGCCTGAAGACGCCCCTGCGCGGTCAGCGCGTTGAGTTTGTTTGTGATGCGGACGCGCTCCCGGATGACTCCCGCCAGACGTTCCAGCACACCGGTCAGTTCGCCGCCGGTCTGCCGCGCGGTGATCACAGCGATTGTCACAAGTTCGAAATCCTTGGAACCGACCCGTGTCGCCATCTTTTCAAACGCCTCGTCAAAGTTGACCCCCAGACGCAGCTCCTGTGTCAGAACGGAAAATTCGAAGGAAATCGGCCGTCGGTTTTCATTCGCCACCACATCCAGAGCTTGCGACAGGCTGAATCCGGCTTTCAGGGAACCGCTGATCGAAAGAAGGGCATCCTCCAGCTGTTCGTTGAATTTGTTCAGCCGCTGCTTCTTCAGATAACGCAGCCAGAGACGCGGAAGGAAGAAAAAGAACACCGCGGCCAGAGCACCGACAAAAAGAATCTTCGACCACGACGGATCCGACGATGAAATACAGAGCACCGCGATCCCGAGAAACGCACCCAATCCCGCGAGTGCCAGACTCAAATCGAAAATTTTCCCCGGAGGCATCTGCAGAAGCACATCGTCGTATTCGATCGCGGTCTCCTGAATATAACGTGATTTGTACCGTTTCGACGCATCCGAGACGAAATCAATGATGACAAACGTTGCAAACGTCACCGCCAGCCCGGAAGAGAGACACGCCAGAAGCGTGAGATTCGTGAACAAAGCCAGGATTTCCATCAGACCTCTCCTCCATTCTTCACAATTCTGCCTTCCGAGAAGATATTCAGGTCCAGCGGCAGTTTCGCGCGGCGGATGTCTTCCATGAACGACGGCAGGTTTCCGGTCGGGACATGGCGGCCGATCATTTTGCCGTCCGCCCCCCAGCCATCCTGATGGTAAAGGAAGATGTCCTGCATGGTAATCATATCCCCTTCCATCCGGGTGATTTCACTGATGCAGGTCACTTTGCGGGAGCCGTCCTTTTCCCGGTTGATCTGGACGATGATCGAAATAGCCGATGCGATCTGCTCGCGGATCGCGCGCAGGGGAAGGTCGAATCCCGCCATCAGCACCAGCGATTCAGGACGGGCAGCCGCATCGCGCGGCGTATTCGCATGGATTGTGGTCAGAGAACCGTCATGACCGGTATTCATCGCCTGAAGCATGTCCAGCGCCTCGCCGCCTCGGCACTCGCCGATCACGATCCGGTCGGGACGCATTCGCAGGGAGTTTCGCACAAGATCGCGGATGCTGACCTCCCCCTTCCCTTCAATGTTCGGAGGACGGGATTCCAGACGGACCACATGGTCCTGCCGAAGCTGAAGTTCCGCCGCATCTTCAATCGTGATAATCCGTTCCGTATTCGGCAGAAAGGAACTGAGAATGTTCAGCAGAGTCGTCTTTCCGGATCCGGTTCCTCCGGAGATAATGATGTTCTTCCGCATTTTCACGCAGACATCAAGGAAATGCGCCATCGGATAGGAGATCGATCCGAACTCCACCAGATTGGATATCTGCAGAGGAGTCTTGGAAAATTTACGGATTGTGATGGAAGGGCCGACCAGAGACAGGGGCGGAATAATCGCATTCACGCGGGAACCGTCCTTCAGACGGGCATCAACCATCGGGGAACTTTCATCGATCCGCCGTCCCAGTGGGGAAACGATCCGTTCAATCGCAGCCACGACCTGCTGGTTGTCCGCGAATGCCATATCCGTCTTGTGAAGCACGCCTTTTGTTTCCACATAAACGCTGTCGGGACCGTTGACCATGATTTCCGTAATTTCCGGCCTGGCGATCAAATCCTCCAGCGGCCCCAGTCCGATTGCCTCATGTACGAGTTCCCGCTCAATTTTCTCCTGAGTCACACCGTTCGGCAGAGGAATGGAAAGTTCCGACATAATCTCATGAATCGTCTCTTTCGCCTTGGTTTCCAGAACATCCTGAGCAGTGCCGGACATCAGCATGCGTTTCACATTCAGACGTTTCAAAAGCTCCATATGCGCCTGCCGCTTGATCTCCTGCACCAGAGCTCTCGCTTCCGGAGGAATCCCGGAAACGCGCAGAATCGGAATCTCCGCGGAAGCTGCATCGGGGAACTCCTCTTTCGGCGGGGTCCCGGAGGGCGTAGAAGAAGCAGGCGGTACCGTCTGCGCGGAAGTCCCGGCAGATGGAGCAGCCGTCGGAGCGGCAGGTTTTCCAGAAGGGGGCGCGCTCTCCTCCGGAGTCTCTTTGCGGAATACACTTTTCAGGAATCCCAGACCGGTGGATGGCAGTTCCTCCGCCGGTTTATGAGCGTCAGAGCCGAGTGTGAAAATTTCAGCGGTGCCGAGCCGGATGGTGGCCCCCGGCGGAACCAGGACCTTCTCGTTATGAAACTCCTCGCCGTTGATCACAATGCCGCCGCCGAGATCCACGATTTTCAAATCGTCGGAAACAATCAGCTGGCAGTGACGAAGCGCCACCCCGGGCGCCGAAAGCTGGATATGACATGCCGGACTCGCTCCGACGCGATAAACTCCGCCGGAAACCAGACGCATCTTCTTTTCATCCCTGCCGGGCATTCTGATCAGAATATCATACATGGATCAATACCTCGAACGGGAGCTTGCACTCTCTCTTTCCTTCATGTATTTGGAAACATTCTCCTGAAGATATTTCCAGTTCACGCTCTGGAGATCGCGGGCGACCGCGGCATCTTCGTAATTGCGGAGACTCATCTGAATGCGTCCCTTCTGCGTGGCGAAAATAATCATTTCCACCTCTTTCGGAGAAAGTTCAAGCGTAACGGTTCCATAGCTCCGCGCGCCCTGTCCGCGTCCGCTCTGAAGGCCGTAATCCGAACCGGTTGCAATCACGCGAACCCGCTGGAGAATGGTCAGGGTGATCGTATCCATGGAGGTATCGCCGCGCATATCGGGGAATTTGAACGTTCCGATCAGATCGACATAGTTGTTCGGCTGGACAAGTCCGGAAACGGATGCGGTCTGATCGACAGCAATCGACACCGCACGGTAACCGGGCTGAATCAGACGGGTCACACCATCCCTGCCAACAGAGACGGAATTCTGCAAGTCGTTCCATTGCAGTATCTTTCCTTTTTCGATCGGGAGCTGCGCCCGGCGGTTGATAATCATATTTTTCGAAGAATACGGAATGTCGCGGCTGGCGGAAATCTGCGATGCATACATTTTAATTTTTCTTCCCTGAACGGCATCTTCCGTAATCGGCTCATTTTCCGCGATGTCTTTTGTCACGACAAGCACGGCGACCTCGGTTGTCGCGGCCTGAATCTTCCTTTTCTCCTGATTGATCTGTTGGAATGTGAGCATAAACGCCATCACGCCGAAAAAGACCGCAGCCAAAAGTAAAAGTTTCTGCTTCATCTGAATTCCTTCTTTGTCATTGATTCCAGCAACTCCGGAGGAAATATACACTGCTGATTTTCAAAAGTCTATCCGGAGGAACAAGAAAATACTGTTTTTTTCAACCATGTTCCAGCATTTCCCAACGGAATAAAAAAGCCGGCTGGCAGCCGGCTTTCCAATAAAAGTCCACAAATCTCAGTTGCTTCCCAGAGAGAGATTCGTCTTTCCTCCCCCCAGATTGGTGGAAGGCGCCTTGGTCGGCTTTTTGAAACGGGGATCGCCGGGCTTCGCCACACTGTTTGTATTGCCGGTGAACTTGACTCCGGTCGCCTCCCGGATTTCCTGATCGGCGAGAGAATTGATGTATTTGTCATAATCCGGCTTATAAAATCTGGCTCTTCCCTCCAGACTCATGACTTCGCGTTTCTGCAGAAATTTAAACGCGCCATCCTGAATCCAGACCCCTTTCTCGGTGATGCCGGCAACCTTTCCCCGGACTACAGCTTTGGACAGAAGCGGAAACGCGACATTCTCTCCCACTTTCGCCTGACGGAACGGATGTTCTTTCTTCAAACGGTTGATAATTTGTCCGCGATTCGGCTTCGGAGGCGCTTTTTTCTGAGGAGCCGGAGCCGGTTTTTTCTCTTCCGCGGACAGCGGCGCTGCAACAAACATCGCAGCGGAAAGAAACGCGGCGATCAGTAACATTTTCTTCATTTTCCCTACCTCCCATTCATCATCGTTCAAGTTATGGCCCGTCAATATTTTCAATCCGACATTCGGATTCTTCCGTGCAATCCGGGACAAATACAATATTCCAAGTTCGGGAAAAGTCAAATTTCTTTGACGGAATTTTCAATTTTCAATCGCAGAGCACACTCTCCTGATTTCTTCCGACAGAAAAAAAGAAAAAAAGTTCCCCGGATCCGCGACTTCCCGGCAGAGAAAATCAGTTTTTCACCCGCGAATGACAATATACAGCAAAAGATTGCAATAAGAAAGAAGATTTTCCGGTGAAATGCCGTTACATTTCCGCTGTCAGCATGGCAAGGTTCAAATGCACAGAAAGAGGATTATTAATGAAACTGAATATGAAGCAATTTGTCCGGGAGATCACGGCATCTCCGCTCCGCCGCGCCATTCCGATCATGACGGCACCGGGCATTGAATTGACTGGACTCAAACCTCTTGACGTCTTCCAAAACGGAGCTCTGCAATTTCAATGCATCAAAGCTCTTTCTCTGGCGGTGGGGACGGATGCGCCGGTCACATTCATGGATCTCTCCGTGGAAGCCGAGGCCTTCGGCGCGCCGGTCCGTTATTCCGAGTCGGAAAATCCAACCATATCCGGCAGCATCGCTTCCACGCCGGAGGAAATCGACGCTCTTCCCATTCCGCATCCCGGCGACAAGCGGACCGCTGAACTTCTGCGCTGCGGGGAACTCTGCGCCGGATATTTCACGGATCGTCCCGTTTTCGGCGGAATGATCGGTCCCTTTTCCCTCGCCGGCCGCCTTGCCGACATGACCGAAATCATGATCCTTGCGGCAATGGAACCGGAAACAGCCCATCTTCTGCTGAAAAAAACAACCCTCTTCCTGACGGAATACGCAAAAGCCATCAAAGCTTCCGGAATGAATGGACTCCTCATCGCGGAGCCCGCCGCGGGCCTTCTCTCCCCGGAAATGTGCAGAGAATTCGCAACAGACTATCTCAAAGGAATCATCGCAGCCGTACAGGACGACAGCTTCACTGTCATTCTCCACAATTGCGGCAATGCGGCGGACCGTCAGATCGAAGCAATGCTCTCGACCGGAGCGGCTGCCCTCCATCTTGGAAACGCGGTCGACCTCCCCGCTCTTCTTCCTCAGATTCCGGAAGATGTTCTCCTGATGGGAAATCTTGATCCCGTCGGGGTCCTGAAACTGGAAACGCCGGAAACCGTCTATAACGAGACCATGCGCCTGCTCAGGGCAACGGAACCGTGGAAAAATTACGTGCTCTCCACCGGATGCGACGTTCCTCCGGGGGTAAGCATGGAAAATGTCCGTGCCTTCTTCCGTGCAAAGGACGACTACAACCGGACCCGTCTCTGAAGTGGTTCTCAGACAATCACGGACTCCACGCCGAATGTCGCCGCGATCTTTGCGATCGTCTGTGCATGATGTCCGATCCCCAGAGCAAAATGATGGGTCGGGCCTTCCTTGCACCAGCGTTTGAGAAACGTGCGGACATCCGGCTGGAAACGTCCGTGGGTATTCGTATTGCCGGTCGGCGGGATCGGCCCCGCGACAGACTCCCCTTCCGCTATGATGAACTTGAATCGCCCATCCGCTTTCACGCCGATGGAGAGCATGGTGATCGGACCGGTCCGGATATTGAATTCGACCCCCGCGCCGCTGCCCGGTTTGCCGTGATACTTCTTCAGACTGCGCAGAACGGGCTTGCGGTCGGCAATATTCAGATGATGGGGCCCGTCGTGTCCGACAAGGACGGTATCGCGGACAAAATCAATCGGATGGAACTCGGCAAAACTTCCGCCGATCTCCAGCCGGTCCATAATCAGCATGGCGACGCAGGTTTTGATGTCGAATTCTCCACACATCGGGAAGCCCGCCCCCGTAAGGAGGGAGTTGCCTACGATGAAATTGGTCACCAGAGTCCGCATTTCCGATCCGGGAGCCGCCTCGTAATAATAAGCAAAGCCATCCAGTTTTTTCGTTTCGATGAACCGTTCCAGAGCGACGGCTGCGCGGGAGGCGGTCAGCAGATCGGCATCGGTCAGTTTTGTGGTCACGGGATCGGAAACGGGATCGGGAGTGTCGAAGAAGTCCAGAATCCGGGCGGACATTGATTTGACAGCCGGATCCTCCGAGGTCAGCGGAGTAAATTCGCGCAGGATCTCGTCCGGTTCGCACTGAACGGCATGGCAGCCGAACGCGGCGGTCAGAGCGGTCGGATCGGTCTGCATGTCGAGCATGGCTTCCAGAACATGCCCCATATGTCCCAGGCGCGCCCGGCGGAGATCATGGCGGACATGCGCGATCCGGCACCATTCCGCGATGGAGGAATCGGCGGAATCATCGCCCTCCAGACGCCCGATAATCAGGTCCGCCACGGGTCTTCCCATCCGGACGGCGACTCCGGTGAATTCCGGAACCGAGCAGAGATCGTCGCTGCACAACTGCATGAAAGTGGTTCCGTGCTCATAATCCATGGCGTCAAGCGGCTGGAGCGCCGCCAGAACGACCGGGCAGTCCATTGTCCGGACAATCGCACCGAAAGTCGCGCTTGTCGCATAAGTGACCATGTCCACGAACAGCAGATCAAGATCGGAAGCCTTCAGTTCGGGCAGGACTTCATAGGCTTTTCCGGCGTTGTCGACCATGCCGAAATCGAATACGGTCACGCTGTTCCTCTTCAGTTTCTCCACGAAAACGGAAGTTTTCCGATTCATTTCCTCCAGCAGCCCGGGAAACTGCTTCCAGTAGGTATCAAGTCCGACGGAGATCACTCCGACATTCGCATCCAGTTTCCTGCGTCTTTCAATTTTCATTTTTCATCACCATGCAAGAAAAAGATATCCGCTTATGTTTTTGAATACGGCACAGGCTCCCCAGGGAGTCTCCTCCCACTCGGGTTCCACGAGACAGTCCGCGAGCAGATTCCAGATAAATTCATTTGAATTCATCGCCTCGAGCCGGCCTTCGAATCCGCGGGGAACGAAGAAACGGACCTCGGCGTTCCGAAGCCCTTTGTAATGGCGGCGGGAAGTATAGCCCGGATACGCCTGCATCTGAATCTTCGCGCTGATTACGGAATCTTCCGTCTGCTTCACAAAACAGCGGCACTCCTTGTGCCAGCATTTTCCGGGATGCCAGACAGCATCGCCGCCGGAGAGTTCCGTCTCCATTTCCGAAAGAATCGGCGCCCCCAGCGGAGTGTTCACCGACAGGCGGACTGTCGTATCAGGCGCAAAAACGGAAAACCAGAATGCATTGTCGGCTCGGGAGATATTCGTCCTCGGCGGAAGCGACTTCACGTCGAAGGAAGATGCCTGCAGTTTCCAGCCGAATTCCGGCAGAATCCAGCGCATCAGCCGTTCCGCGGGAAACGCCTTCTCCGCGGGAAACGCATCGAATCCGCGTCCCGGACGGAGATGCGGATCGCATGGCAGAATCGAGCGGACAAATCCCGCCGTTCCTCCTCCGTTCACTCTCCGCCAGGATGCTGCAATGCGTTTTTCCCCGTTCCGCACAGCAAATGCACAGACAACGGCATCCGATCCCGGAACGGGAATCCCGCTCAGCCCTCCACCGTCAAACTGGGGAAGAATGAACATCCGGTCCGAGAGCCCCTCCCGGCGGAAATCATCACACTCCAGCCCGTGACATTCCATGCGGAATTCGCCCGTCAGCTCCGTCGTTCGACTCAGACACAGCAGAGAGCAGAGCTCTGGAGAAGCTCCTTTCAGCGAACCGTAGAACAAAACGTTTCCACCTCCGGCAAGATGCAGCTGCAGCTTCTCCAGAACCGCTCCCTTTGCAGCGGTAACGGGAACAATCAGGACAGAGCCGTCCAGAGTCCGTTTGCCCGAGGCGGACAGCGTGAGAAAATTTCCGGTACTGATCACTGTGTTCAGAGGCAGTCCCGCCTGAACACACTCCCCGAGAAAGAGATCTTCATTGAAGACGAGATCCGGATTCATGTTTCCGCAGTATTCCTCGAACGGATAAATCCAGACAAACGGGCCGGGGGCATCGGGAGCATTTTCAAAGGCGTCGATCAGATGGGGAATCACTTCCAACGGGACCTGATCCGGCATTCTGCCCCAGGTGTCATCAACGGATAGAATGGAAACGCTGTTCGGGATCTCCGTTTTCCCCTCCCCCGTGATCCGGCTGACGCTCAGCGGCTGAAACAGATCCCACGGCTCGCGTCCGTAGCGGTCGAGCCACGGACTGTTCATAAACCACGGATCGTGAACGTAAAAACGGAACGGGAACCATTCGCCGGGAAGTTCCGCCACATGCGACATCCACGCGGCGATCTCCAGTCCGCTTTTGAAATTCAGCGCGGCCCACGGGGAATTCACAGGCGGAGCAATCCGGTAATCCCGATAGAGTTCCTTCAGAGGACAGGCATCGGTTGCGATTTCCGTTCCGGCGGAAAAATTGCTTCCGCGCGTCTCGATCACCACTCCGGGGCAGGCATCGGTAAAATCTTTCCAGAAGTCCAGCATTGCCTTTGCGGCGGCGGGAGCTTTCTCCGGATGGAATTCATGCTTGTCGAAGAGAGCTCCGGTAATTCCCCAGGTTTCCGTGCCGAATCCCATTCCGTTGGAAAGCCAGATGTAATCGTAACCGAAATCCCCGGCGAAGACACGGAACTGTTTTCCGAAAAAGGTTCCGAGGGAGATGCCTTCCGGGATTCCACCGGGAAACGCTGCATAGTGCCGGGAGTCGGCGTGCAGACGGGAGGTGCAGGTGACGAAGCTGTTCGGAAAAATCGTACTTGCCTGTGCGATCTCGCGGTGCTTCCGGTATTTGAAATCGGAAATGGCGAATTCGGGCCCGTTGTCGAACGTGGCGCCGATGCGGATCGGTTTTCCGGTGATTTCGCGGCCGGTCTCACGAATGACTTCGATCAGGCGCTTGAGCCACGAATAAGGACGCGGCCCGGCTTCCGGAATATACTTCTGCGGAAACGCATGGGTGTTGCGTTTCTCACGTTCGGTCGGATGCTCCGGACGGGGACAGGGATTCGCACAGCCGCACCAGTACGACCATTCGAACTTCCGGGACATGTCACCGGTATATTCCAGAATTTCACTGCCGTCGGCAATCCACAGCAGAACGGAAACGAGATCCGCTTTCTCTGTAAGCGGTTTCCACTGGGAAAACATCGTCCGGCAGACGGAAACCATCCGTTCCTCCGACTCGTCCGTAAACGGCTTACCACTCAATTCCAGCGTAACATTTTTCAAATGCATGGCAAACTCCTTCCAACGTTTTGCACACGGATATTATATCATGGAAAAACACGAACCGCTTGGACAATATGGATTCCCCTGGAGAAACAGAACATAAAAATCAATATTGTCCATATTTTTCCCGGTATTCTCCCGGATTTGCCTTGTATTGTTTCCGGAACGAGCGATAGAAATAACTGAGATCGTTGAATCCGCAGGAATAACAGATTCCGGAGATGGATTCCGTGGAGGAACGGAGCTTTTCCGCAGCATCCGCAAGACGAAGTTCCTTCAGGCGCTCGACAATTGTCTTTCCGGTCCGCGCCCGGTAGAGACGGCAGAGGTGGTTTTTCGTAATTCCGATATTCGATGCAGCCGTTTCCAATCGGAATCCGCCCGTGAAATGAGTTTCCAGCAGATGGTTGACATATTCGACAATCCCTTCCGCCCGGTGAATTCTCATATTCCGCTCTCCTTTGCGGAGCATCAGGATCAGCAGTTCGAGAAGTTTTAATTTCAGGAGCGGACGGTAATTCAGGGAACGGTTTTCAAACTCTTTTGCCATGCTCCGGACCAGCGTTTCGATTTCGCGGTCCGCATCCACCAGGTAGAGCGGAGTGTTTTCGTTCTGGGAAAACGCGGAGGAAAAGATGGAGAAGAAATGAAAATCATCCTTCAGCGCACCGATGTCGTGTTCGATGAAAACCGGATCGAACAGAATGTTGTAGAGTTCAAGACTCGGCGTCGTCATATTGTAGGTGGTCACGGAGCCGGGATGCACCAGGACAATGGAGGACGGCCGGAGCGGCCAGCGCCGTTCGTTGATCAGGAGTTCCCCCTGCCCGCCGATCACATAGGTAATTTTCCAAAACTCCCTCTGAAAACGTTTCGATTCATTGAACTCCTCCGTCCGGTTCACCACGTGGCGAATCGAAAAAGGGAAGTCGCCGCTGAAAAATGAGCTTCGTTTGTAAACGCGTATTTTCTCTTTCATGAACCCGCTCCTTTTCCGCTACCATATCACCGGAATTTCAAATATCAATATCGACAAAAAAAAGACTCCTCATTCCGGAAGTTTTTCATTTGCAAATGCGAAATTTTCCGGTATATTCCCGGAAGAAAAAAGTGGAAAGGACCCCGGATCATGGTCAAAGGAATCGCGCACATCTGCATCAAAACAACCGATCTGAAAAGAGCGGAACGCTTCTACTGCAAAGGACTCGGACTGGAAAAAGGATTCGATTTCCTCCGTGACGGAACTGTCGTCGGCTTTTACCTGAAAGCCGGAAATGGAAATTTTCTCGAATTTTTCCGCACGGATGCGGGAATCCCCGTGACCTTTCCAATCGACCATCTGTGTCTGCAAGTGGATTCCATTGACCAGACAGCGGAGCGGCTGAAAGAGGCCGGCTACGCGGTCGAATCGAAAAAAATGGGTGCGGATCACTCCTGGCAGGCGTGGACCGCGGACCCGGACGGGGTCCGCATTGAACTGCACGAATACACCCCGGAAAGCTGTCAGATCACCGGGGAAAAGTGTATTCTGGAATGATCCCGGTTCCGCTTACTTCAGCGGCAGGATGTTGGAACTGTAGCAGCAGCCGTCGATATCGAAGATATTGAAATACGCGACAGTCGCACAGCGCGGAACGGTTGCGGTCAGCACGCCGTTTTTCAGTTCCAGAGCCTGCGTATTCCAGCGACGGTCCTGCCAGTATCCTTCCGCACGGGTGAAGTTGAATTCAGCGGAGCGAATGCGGCGGTCCGAGACGACCCGGACGGACAGGGTATCGCCGTTCCGTTCGATCCGGGAAATCTCCGGCACGGAACGATTGTTCAGAACGGCGTCCGCGAAATCGAAAATCGTCTCCTCCTTCCAGGAGGAGGTATGATCGTGCGGATACGCGACCTGAACCGAAAGACGTTTCATCGGAGACGGCGCCGTATCAAAGGATCTTTGCAGCGACGGCGGCGGAAATGCGAAATCGTTGCTCCCGCTGAAGAACAGCATCGGCAGCGCAGCGTTTTCCAGATAAATTCCAGGGTCCCAGAGAGAAAACCATTTTTCCCGCAGCTCCTGCGTTGATTGAGGATGCTCAAACTGAAGTGCCGACGACACTTCATTCAGGAATCCGCATCCGTAAACCGGAATGGCAAAACGGAAGCGGTCATCGAGCCCGGCAGCCATGCAGGTCAGGACTCCGCCCCAGGAGATGCCCGTCACGCCGATGCGGGAAGGATCGACTCCCGGAAGCGAGCGCAGAAAGGAGTGCCCGAGAATTGCCGCCGAGACCGCATGGTACGGCCACTGCTCCTCCGGAGGAATCGCGGCTTCCTCGAAGCGTCCCCATCCGCGCGGACCGCCGGATTCGTGCGACGGCCATTGCCAGCAGCAGGAACAAGGAGCCCAGCAGGGGGTGCATCCGCAGGTATCCATGGAAATCGCCGCATATC
>CALXMJ010000041.1 GCA_944389445.1 uncultured Victivallales bacterium
CGCAGAAACAGTCACCTGAGCGAGAATGAATTATCTCTTAAATATCATCGACCGCAGAATGATCGGTTATGAACAGCATCTTCGCGGAATGATCGGACGAACACTCGGATGGCAGCTCTGGGTATCAACCAATGACAACGGATCCGCCCTTTACAGAAATATGGGCGCATATGCCGAACCATGCATCCGGAGATTGCAGGAAAACTGCGATATCTGGGAAAAATTCTAACCAAGGAAAATCAACCATGGAATTTCTCAACAGAGAAGAAATCAAAGCAAAATACGGACTCCCCGTTACTCTGCTCAAAAAGCACCTGAAGGCCGAAGACGAATATTTCAGCGAACAGAAAATCCGTCAAATCATCGCCGATCTAATGAAACAGGGATGGAAACCAGGTACAAAAAAATGCTTCGACTGCGGCGAATTCAAGGACCTGCGTGAATTCCGTCCCATGGATTACTGCTGTAAAGTATGCAGGTCCAAACGCGGGGAGGGACATCATGCCCGGGGCGAAACCGTACTCTGAGGATCAGCTCATCGCAATGCTGTCCACTCGGGCTATGCGCTATTACGCAGGTTCCGCCTGCCGGAACCGCGCTCTCTTCGCTATCGCTCTGTCCTGCGGGTGTCGCGTCTCCGAACTGGTCGCCATTCGACGGAACGATCTCCTCGACGAATACGGTCGAATCCGGAGCGATTTGCGAATCTGGCAGAGCAAACAGAAAAGATATCGCGTTGTTCCCGTGGCAAATCCGCTCGTTTTCCGTTTTCTCCCGGAACATCTCGAACAGCAGGACCGGCTCGGCTATTTTCGGAAGGACGACTGGCTCTTTCCCGGAAGAAATGGAAACCATCTCTCCGTTCGAACCGTGAACCGGATTTACGGAGCCGCGCATCGCGAGCTGCGTCTGACCGGATACAGTTCCCATTCGACGCGGAAGACGTGGGCGGTGCAGATTTATACAAAAATCGTGGAGGAGAACCGCCGGGGACGGATAGCGTCGGATCCCTTTGAAAAACTCTGTCAGCTTGGCGGATGGGAAAGCTATGATGCCGCACGACGATATATCGCTGACGCCGTGGATAACAGAAGAGCCGTCCAAGAGGCCATTTATCCGCGTCTCAACGCCTTTCTGGACAGGGTGTCCGATTCTTTGAGTTCTGAACCAAATGAGAAAAACTCTCAAGAAAGAATCCAGTTGAATACAATAAATGCAGACGGAGATCAATCGTGAAAAACATTGCACAAACCCGGACGAATGAGGATGCCGAACAATTTAAACGAAAACTGATGATGAACAAAGGAAAGATTTTTTTGAGTATCGAGGATACGGCAACGCTGCTGCTCGTCGAATACAGAACTGTCTGGAGACTCGTCAAAAGCGGAAAACTCACAGCCGGAAAGGTAGGGGCTCAATGGAGAATCTATTCCGACGACCTCTTCGAATTCTTCCGCGACTGCTGCCGATTTCAAAAGGAAAGTCGGAAAAATCAGAAAAATCCCCTTGAAAAATCCGGAAACACGTTTACGGGTACCGCCGGATCACCGGACTGAAAGGATCACTGAATGGAACTCAAAGACTTATCTCTGGATATCCTCCCCGTCGACGATATCCCGGAATTGAAGGCCCTGACAAACGACCGTCAGAGAAACTTCGCCGTCTTCTACGTCGCCAACGGAGGAAACGGCGCCGACGCCGCCAGAAAAGCCGGGTATTCCGAAAAAACAGCGAATCGAACCGGTGGACAGATCGCTAAAACGCCCTCCGTCAAAGCCGCCGTCAGAGCGGTGCGCGAATGGTTTTTCGCAAACCTTATTCTCTCCAAGAACGAAGCTCTGTCCATCCTCTCGCAAATGGCCAGAGGATCCATCGCGGACGTTATGGATGCGGACGGAAGCATCAATAAAAACACCATACGGAAAGCCGGACGGATCATCGAAAGCTACGACGAGGAAAGCGGAAAGGTCAAACTCCGCGATCCCAGAGCCGCAATCGAAACCATCGGAAAAGTCCTCGGCTGGTTCCGGGACGATATCAAAATCCATGCCGGAAACGTCGAAATCAGAATGGAACACTTATGAACCAGGACAATCCACTGAAAAAAATCTTCTACGCGGCCAGCCGGACCGGAAAGATGTTCCATCGGTCCAACGCATTCGTCCGCGGTCTCATGGGGCCGGTCGGATCCGGAAAATCCGTCTGCTGCGTCATGGAGATCCTGCGCCGCGCCATGGAACAGATGCCGGATCCGGAAGGCGTCCGGCGATCCCGATGGGCCGTGATCCGGAATACCTATCCGGAACTCAAGGCAACTACCATAAAAACCTTTCAGGCATGGATACCGGAGGAAGTCTGTCCCATTACATATTCGTCCCCCATTCAGGGAAAAACGTGGTTCCGGCATCACGACGGAACGTTCGTCGAAATGGAGGTCCTCTTCGTTTCCATGGACAAGGCAAAAGACGCGAAAAAGGTCCTCTCGCTCGATATCACCGGAGCATGGATCAACGAGGTCCGCGAAATTCCGAAAACCATCGTCGACGCCGTAATCGGACGATGCGGACGATATCCCTCCGGAAGACTGGGAATTCCAACATGGTCCGGCGTCATCATGGACACCAATCCGCCCGATGATCTCAGCTGGTATTATCACCTCGCCGAAGAGGAAACTCCGGACGACTGGGAATTCTTCCGCCAGCCCGGAGGTCTCGTGAAAGTCGAACATGACGACGGGTCGCATGAATACAAACCCAATCCGCTGGCGGAAAACCTTGAAAATCTCCCCGAAGATTATTACTCCCGCCAGGCAAAAGGAGCTGCCGAAGCCTATATCGACGTCATGTGCTGCGCCGAATATAAACCGATGTTCGACGGGAAACCCGTCTACAAGGGAAGCTGGAACTCCAACGTTCATGCAGCGAAGGAAAGTCTCGAATATCTGCCGGGAATTCCTCTCATCCTCGGATGGGACTTCGGAAGAACTCCAGCCTGCGTCATCGGACAGGCTGCGCCGGACGGACAGCTCCGTATCCTCGATGAGTGTTATTCCGACGATTCCGGTGTTCGCGCATTCGCCGAAAATCAGGTTCTGCCTCTGCTGGCAAGACGCTTTCCCGGATGCCGTATTGAGAGTTTCGGAGACCCGGCAGGAGCCGCAAAAGGACAGGCAAATGAAGAAAGCTGTTTTTCAGAACTTGAAGTTCTCGGAATTCCAACAGTTCCAGCGTGCACAAATGAACAGCTTCCCCGAATCGAAGCCGTCATCAAATGCCTGAACAGAATGATCGGCGGACGGCCCGGATTCATCGTTGATCCACGATGCAAACGCATTATCCGAGGTTTCGAAGGCGGATACAATTATGCCGTCGTCGGAAAACTCATGGGCGGCGGCGAGGTCAAATATGCCGAAGTCCCCGTAAAAAATTCCTATTCCCATATCGCGGACGCTCTCCAATATCTCTGTCTTGGTTTCTCTCCGGATCGCATTGCTGCACGAACCGCCGCCGTTCGACAGATCCAGACCGTTATCCGAAAACAGCAGAGTTATCAATACAATCCTCTTGCACTGTGAAAGGTCTTCCCCGTTATGCTTCAAATCATCGAAATCATCTCTGAAACGAACCTCAGAGCCGTTTATGCAAAACTCGGCGTTCAAGTCATGAATATTTTCTATAAAGAGTTTATTACGGAAGACGAATTCATCGCTCTTTTTTCCGGAGCATCCCATCTTTATGAAGTCATAAAAAATGATGAGCCATTAGGAATTGTTTTTCTCTTCGCGGAAAATCCTTACGCTGTCAAAATCGGGACCGCCGCCTATGGAGAACGTGTTCCATTCTACGATATCCTGGCAGCTCTTGACATCATCCGGAAAAAACTCAGGAAACGCGGGGTCGCCTGTCTCGTCGCGGAAGTCCCGGCTCATAAGCGAAACATCCGCCGTCTGCTTCCCTTCCTCGGTTTCGGTCTCAGCGGATGCGTCGAATCGTATTTCGGGGAGGAACCCCTGTTGATATTCTCTCAAAAACTCTAGCACAAGGAGACTGCAAAATGGGAAAAGGTGGATCACCAAGCTATCAGAAACCGGATCCGGTTCCGGCGTCCAGCCCGCCGGCAACTCCGGACAACGAAGATGTCCAGAAGGTAAAACAGGAAGAGAAAAAACGAGCAAAAAATGCCACCGGCTGGCAATCAACTCTGCTTTCCGGACTCGGCGACAACACCAATACCGCAAATTCCGGAAACAAACTTCTGGGGTGAAAAATGAATGCCGGTATCATTATCAAAAATATGGACAAGCTCAAAGCCGACCGCTCTCTTCTGAACAGAAAACTCGAAGAGATTTCCGCATTCGCATGTCCCGAAAAAACCGGAGTCTTTTTCGATTCGGAACGCATCGAGGGGGAAGACCGGAAGCCTGCCGCCATTCTCACAGACTGCGTTTCCGAGTCAAATTCCATTCTCGCACGTGGCCTTTATTCCAACCTCTGTCCGCCAGGAGTCAAATTCTTTCAGTACTCCCCGGCTGCACCGGGAGTGAGGAACAATCAGGAGGTCAAACGGGCATTCGCGGCGGCAAGCAATGTCGTCTTTCAGCTCATAGCGGCAAGCAACTTCTCCACGGAGGCTTCCGAGGCATTCGAAGATTTCGGCTGGGCCGGTGTCGTCAACCTCGCCATCGAACCTGATCCGAACCGGGTCTTCAAATTCCATAACTATCACATTTCCGATTATTACATCGGAGAAAACGCCGATAAACAGATTGATCAGGTCTATCGGGAATTCCGACTTACCGCCCGGCAGATCGTCAACGCATACCGCCAGAACGGAGACGTGATTCCGGAAGATATCAGGACGGAAGGAACGTCCGAAAATCTCGAAAAGTCGGAACGAAAATATACCTTGATTCATGCCGTCTATCCAAATCCGGAAATTCAATACGGCTCAAACGGAGAACCGCTGCTCGGAAACAAAAACAAAAAGTGGAAATCAATCACCGTCTGCCGCGAAAAAAACACCGTTATCCGGGAATCCGGATTCGACATCAACCCCTATACCGTGGCTCGATTCGAGAAAAAAGCGCATTCCATGTACGGATACTCTCCCGGTCTCAGAATCCTGCGTTCGGCAAAACTCCTGAACCGGGCTATGACCTCCGTAATCAGAGGAACTCATCTTGCTGTGGAACCGCCTGTGATTCTTGACTCCGCCGGGTATAAACGCGAAATGGCCCCGCTCTTTTTCTATCATCCGGGAGCGGTCAATTACTACGATTCCGCAGGAGGTGCAAAGCCGCCCCAGTTCATGCCTGCACCGGCAAACCTGCAGGCCGGTTCCGCAATCGTCGACAAATTTGAAAAAGTCGTTGAGCAGGCATATTTTGTCAACCTGTTTCAAATGCTTCAACAGCTCGCGGAAACAACGAAAAACGACAGAACCAAATTCGAAGTCATGCAGCTGGTCAGTGAAAAACATTCTCTGATTATTCCGATCGTCGCCCGCATTCTCGAAGAACTGCTTCAGCCCCTCTTCCTGAAAGCGTTCTACATCGCGTTGAAAGCAGGGGTACTGGACAACGCCAGACTGATGGACGGCGCAGGGGTCGAAGTCTCCTTCGATTCCCCGCTGGCTCTGGCGGCGAAAAGAAGCAAGGTCAGTTCCGTTTTCGATGCACTCGCCCAGGTCATGCAGTACGCTGAGTTCGATCAGGGACGATGTCTCGATTATCTCAATTTCGATAAAGTGACGCAGAGCATTCTCGAATCCGGAAGCGTCGATCCTGAATTCATCCGGACCGAATCCGAAGTGCAGCAGATCCGGTCCGAACGACAGAAACAGATCGAATCTCAGCAGACCATGCAGCAGATGGCGGAAATCGCCAGAAACCAGAATCTCTTCAAACAGCCAGAAGAAGGATCCATGGCCAAAAGCGCAATGGAAGAACTTGTCGGATAAGGAGTTGTCATGATTTTTACAACAGCGGACAGAACTGGAATCGCCGAACTACAGAAACTCGCAAAATCTTCCGAAGGGAAAAAGGCACTCGAAATCATCGACCGGATCTGCCTGCGCGATGAGATCGCATATGTACCGGGAAATAAATTCGGACAGACCGAATTCCGGTGCGGCATCCAGCAGGCCGGTAAACTGATCCGGAACCTGATCGAAATGAAAATCGACTGGGATGAGGTCGCCAGACGCGAAAAAAATATCCAGGAAAAACAAAACAAAGGAGAATATGATTATGGGGTATGAAATCAGCGAAGGAAATAAGGTGATCCGTGACGGAGAAGTCGTCGCAACTTTCACAAAAGACGGAACTCTTACCATGATCGGAGGAAAAGAGGATTTCCGACTTCCCGCGGCAAAAGTCGTCAAGGAGTTTCTGGAGGATGGCTCTCTGCCGTCTGGACAGGTTCAAGTGGTCGAAGCTGAAAAAATCCGGACCGTCCGGGAACTCGTTGCCGCCATGCAGCCGTATATCACAGAACCGTGCCCGCCCTTTTCCCGATTCTACGGGGATAAAACTCCCGCTGTCCTCGAATGGATCC
>CALXMJ010000042.1 GCA_944389445.1 uncultured Victivallales bacterium
ACCTTTACCGAGATGCTGGAGGTTCCGGCGGAGGAGCTTTCTCCGGAAAAGGAAATATTCAAGGATCTCGGACTCGACAGTCTGGATATGGTGGATTTGATGATCGGGCTTCAGCGGAAATTCGGAATTTCCCTGCGTCAGAACGAGGAGATTCGGAAGATCGTGACGCTGGGGGATGTCTACGCATTCTTTGAGCGGCTGGAAGCCAAACGTCAGGAGCAGGCATCCTCTCCGGGACAGGAGTGACGCATCCATCGTGCTTACGTTCGCGATATACACACAGGCGTTGATTCTGACGGTTCTGTATTGTGTCATCGCCTGTCCGTTTCTGCTGTTGTTTCTGCTGTTCAACTGTTTCAGTCTCCGGCGGATGCGGGGCGTGGTGCGTTTTTTCATTTTATGGTATGGGAAAGCGGTGATTCATCTTGGCTGGTATCCGTATGTCCGGGTGCGGTTTGAGAACTGTTCCGGAGAGCCGGTCCGCGGGGGAATTTACATCTGCAATCACCGGTCGTCGTCGGATCCGTTTCTTGCGGCGGCGTTCACGCTGGCGCGGCCGCCGGCGCAGGTGGTGAACCGATGGCCGATGCGTCTGCCGTTCTTCGGCTTTTTTGCCCGTCTCGGAGGATATCTGGATGTGACGGCGCACTCTTACGAAGAATCGCTGGAATGGGCGCGGGAAATGGTGAAATCGGATGTGCCGGTGGTGGTGTTCCCGGAAGGAACCCGATCGGGAAGCCGGAAGATGAATCAGTTCCACGGGACCTTTTTCCGGATTGCGAAAGAGCTGGACTGCCGGCTGGTGCCTGTGGCAATTACAGGAAATGAACATTGTCCGGACCGGAATTTCCGGATGTCCCGGGGAAGGGTGCGGGTCTGTCTGCTGCCGGAAGTGGACCGGGGGATCGTCAGGGAGACTCCTCCGTTTCAGCTGAAGAATCTGGTGCGCCGGATTCTGATGGAGCAGACACAGAAAATGGATGCAGCAGAATGAACACGTTTAAATTTATTCCGGAAAATGATTTTCTTTCGCCGGAGGAGCTTCGTTCCGTGCAGGAGAGGTATCTGCGGGAACACCTGGAGTACTGCCGGACCCGTTCCCCCTATTATCGGAAACTGCTGGGGAACCGGGATTTTTCTTCGTTTCCGCTGGACCGTCTTGCGGACCTGCCGTTGACGGACAAGAGGGATCTGGCAACGCATATCGACGAGTTTCTTGCGTGCCCGTGGGAGGAGATTGAGGATGTTGTTTTTTCCTCCGGAACGACTGGTGCGCCCTGCCGGGTGGCGTATTCGGGTAGCGACATGCGGCGCCTGGCATACAATGAGCGCCGCTGTTTTCATGCGGCGGGGATGACTCCGTCGGACCGGGTGCTGCTGACCTGTACGCTGGACCGCTGTTTTGTCGCGGGGCTGGCGTATTATCTCGGAGTGCGTGCGGTGGGCGCCGCGGCGATCCGCAACGGATTGAATACGATCGAGAGCCATATCGAGGTGATGAAGGCTCTGCGGCCCACGATGATTGTGGGGGTGCCCTCTTTTCTGCGCCATCTGGGGCTGGAGATGCGGAACCGGGGGATTGATACTTCGTCGGTCCGGCGCCTGATCTGCATCGGTGAACCGGTCCGGGATGAGAAAATGTGTCTTTCGGGGCTGGGCGAGCAGCTCGGAGAGATCTGGAACGCGCCGATTCATTCCACTTATGCGTCATCGGAGATTGTCTCCAGTTTCTGCGAGTGTACTGCGACCTGCGGGGGGCATCTGATTCCCGATCTGGCGATTGTCGAGATCGTGGATGAGAAAGGCAACGTCCTGCCGGAGGGGGAGATCGGGGAGGTGACGGTCACTCCGATGCGGGTGACGGGGATGCCTCTGATCCGCTTCCGGACCGGCGACATCAGTTTCCTGATCCGGGAACGGTGTCCATGCGGACGCTGGTCGCCTCGGCTGGGACCGATTCTGGGACGGCGCGCCCACATGCTCAAGTGCCGCGGGACGACGTTATATCCTCAGGTGCTGTATTCGGTTCTGGATCAGTCGCCGGAGGTCGCCGAATATTACATTGTCGCATCAGGCGAAAATTTATCCGACCGTGTGGAGGCGGTGGTCGCGCTGAAGGAACCGGGAAGTTCCACGGATGCGATCGCGGAGCGGCTCAAAGCGAAATGCCGTCTGCGGGTGCCGATCCGGGAGGTTTCGCTTGACGAGGCAAGACGGCAGATTTTTTCCGTCTCACGCAAGCCGGTCCGCTTTGTGGATCTGCGCAAAAAATCCAATCTGAATCTTTGAGGTGGAGCTGGAGATGGAGGTTTCATCGCGTTTTGATTTTTCGGAAGAGGAGATTCGCGCACTTCCCCCCGGACGGCTCCTTTCGATGGAGATTGAGTTTACCCGCAAGTGCAATTACCGCTGTCCCTACTGCTATGCTGCGGAGGGCGGCGATTCGGGTCTGGCGGATGAGATGACGGAAGAGGAGATCCGTTCCGCGATCCGTCAGGCGGCGGAGCTGGGGGCGCGGAAGATTGTGATTCTCGGCGGGGAACCGCTGGTGTATCCGCATCTGAATGAGATGATCGACTTTATTTCCGACCTGGGGATGGCGTCCGAGATTTTCACGAACGGCGGACTGATGACGCCGGAGCGGGCGGCATTTTTCTTTTCGCGCGGCTGCCGGGTCGTGGTGAAGCTCAACACGTTCAAGCCGGAGATTCACGACCGCATGACCGGACGGAAAAATTCTCTTTCGCTAGCCTTGAGCGCTCTGGAGATGCTCCGCGCCGCGGGGTACCGCCATTTGAAGAAGATGCTCGGGGCGGCGACGGTGCTCAGTTCGCTGAATATCGACGAAGCCGTCGGAATGTGGAAATTCCTGCGGGATCACAATATCGAGCCTTATTTTGAATGTATTACGCCGCAGGGACGGCTGCTGGAGCACCGGACTCTTCTTCCGGATCCGGAAAAGGTGAAGAAAGTTTTCGAGGAGATCGCCGCGCTGGACGAACAGTACGGACATCATTGGAAGCCCCAGCCGCCGCTGGTGGGACAGAGATGTTTCCGGCACTGCTACTCCTGCGTGGTGGAGAGCCGGGGGACGGTGGTGCCCTGTGTCGGATTGAATGAGCCGATCGGTTCCATCCGCGAGAAGCCGCTCCGGGAGATTCTGCTGGACAGCATGATTCTCCGCAAACTGAAGAATTATCGGAAATATATCAAGTCGCCGTGCCGGGACTGTTCGGATTTCGATCACTGTTACGGGTGCCGGGGTGCCGCATGGCAGATGACGGGGGATTATCTTGCCGCCGATCCCACCTGCTGGAAGAATGCGTCGAAAGAGAAGGAGATAGCGGTTCTGCCGGTTGATGCGCGGGAGTTCGTTCCGCACAAGCCGCCGGTTGCGATGGTGTCGGAGATTGTTCACATTGCCGATTCGGGGGGCGACATCCGGTCGGTGATTGCGGAGGACTGTGTCTTTGCCGATGAGCGGGGATTTCTGGACAATGCCGCTCTGATCGAGCTTGCCGCCCAGTCGGTCGCCGCCCTGAACGGGTTCATGACGCCCGGAAGCGTGCCCGATGGAATGCTGGTGGAGGTGAACCGATTTTCCTGCTGTTCTCCCGTGAAAGCCGGGGAGAGCGTGACCACCCGCTTCGTTACCACGACGGAGTTCCTGCCGTGGCATATCATTGAATTTGAAATTCTCGGCGGGGACGGGAGCCGGAAAGCGGAAGGAGTGCTGAAACTGTGCGTACCGGAAGAAGAGTGATTCTGTCGATCGTTCTGATTTTTCTGACCGCCTCTTTTGTCTGTTTTGCGGAGGAGAGCACGGAAAGCGTTCTGGCAAAGATCCGCAAGGGGATGGGGGCGGTTTCCACGCTTCAGGCGGAGTTCGTGCAGAAAAAGCGGATCGCCTCGCTGAAGCATACTTTGACGATCCGGGGGGAGCTGGCGCTGGACCGGAATGGAAGGATGGCATGGAGGGTTCACTCGCCGATGCGGTACGTCTGCCTGATCGATGGGAACTCCCTGACGCAGTGGGATGAGGATTCGGACTCGGTTCTGAAACTGGACGCTTCGAAAAATCCGGCTCTTCAGGTGTTGTCGAAGTCGATGTCCCGCTACTTCGGGGGGCGCTTCGACGAGATGGCGGATGAGTTTTCCATTTCGCTGCAGGGGCCGCTGTCTCTTCGGCTTGTTCCGCGGAAGGAGTCCGTGATTTCGCGGTTCATCCGGGATATCGAGGTGGAAACCTCTCCGGATTACAGTTTTATTGCACGGGTCGCGATCCGCGAGGCCGGCGGGGATGAATCCGTGATCGAATACAGCAATGTCCGAAAGAATCAACCCGTACCGGAGTCGACATGGCGGGCAGGGGCAAACTGAGAAATCTTCCGTGGCGCTGGGTTCTGCCGGCGGCAAGATATCATCTGGCGGTCCGGGCGGTTGTTGCGCTTCTGTTCCTTGCGGGTGCGTGGCTGATTTTCCGGGGACATTTTTCCAATGATATCGCTTCGATGCTGCCGGATGGTTCGCGATCCGCGAAAAGTTATACCGAAATCAACCGGAGCGGGATGTTCCATAAAGTGATCCTTTCGTTTTCCCGGAAGGATGGTCGTTCTTTTCATGAAATTTCTCCGGGAGGGATGCTGGACCGGATCGCCGCGGAGCTGAAGCAGGTTCCGCAGGTAAGACGGGTCGAGTATCAGTATCTTTCCGGGGATCCGGCGGAACAGTTGAAGAATCTGGTGCTCTGGATGCCGCAGCTGAGCTCTCCGGCGGATCTCGAAACGGGAAAGGGGGAAATCGAAAAGACGGTGCGCGGATTGTTCCGGCGGATGCTTCTTCCGTCGTCCGTCGGGCAGATTCCGCTGATGCGTTCGGATCCTTTCAATCGGAACGGCGCATTGTTCCGCGGATTGCAGGAGTTTCAGTCCGTGACGGGGATGCGCATCTCTCCGAACACGCCGTACCTGATAACCGTGGACGGAAAACAGGCGATGATGCTTCTGGATACCGGAGTTCCGGTCTCCGATGCCGTGAATGCGCGGAGTCTGCTGGCTTCGGTTCATGCGGTTTTGAGCAGGAGTCTGCCGGAGGAGGTCGCCTGCGATGTGATCAGTGCGCACCGGCGTGCCGTCTGGAACGAGAGCGTTCTGCGCGGAGACGTGAAGACGGTCTGCTGGATGTCGACCATTTTGTTTGCCGTGCTTTTCATTGTCTTCTACCGCTGTGATGTGCGGAGTCTGCTGATTCCTCTGATTCCCGTTCTGGCTTCCGCGATTGTGCTTGGCGGCATGACTCTGCTGTTTGAGAATGTACTGTTTTTTGTGGTCGGAATGGGAGGGGTTGTCATCAGCCTTGCGGTGGACTACGGGATTCACACCTATGCTGTGATGACGGGAGGCGGAGGTTTTTTGCGTCTGATCCGGATTATCCCGGCGCTCTGTGCGGGGGCGCTGACTTCGATTGCCGCCTTTCTGCTGTTTTCCTTTTCGAAAACGGAAGGAATCCGCCAGCTGGGATTTTTTTCGGGTGCGAGTCTCCTGCTGAGTCTTCTGCTGATGCTTCTGCTTCTGCCGTCGATCCTGTCGGGCGGGAAACGGCACGACATCCGATTTCGTGCGCCGGCGTTTCCGGTCCGCCGTCCGCGGATGACGGTTTTCGTCTGGCTGGCGCTTCTCCTCTGCTGTGTCTGTGCGCTTCCCGCTCTGAAGTTCCATTCCGATGTCCGGCAGTTTGACGTCTCCCCGAAGACGTTCGACGAGGAGGAGAAACGGGTTTCCGCGGGATTCTTTTCCGGACCGCGTCCGGCGATGCTGCTGTTTCAGGGAAGGGAAGCCGAGTCGGTCCGGCGTGAGGCGGAGAAGACTCTTTCCATTCTCCGGGTTAAGACGAAAGGACCGTTTTCCTCTCCGACGGATCTGTATCCGAGTCGTGAGGCGCGCGAGAAAAATCTTTCGCAATGGCGTGCATTTCTCCGTTCCGGAGAGTGGGCGAAACTGCGGACGGAATTGAATGCTTCCGGCCGCCGTGCCGGATTCCGGGAAGAGTTCTTCGAACCGTTTTATGAGGGGATCCGGCAGGGGACGGAGCATCCGCCTCAGTCTCCGCCGCGTCTGCTGGAGCCTCTGCTGAATCGCTTCGAGGTTCGGAACGGAGAGTTTTTCACGCTTGCGGTGCTGTTTCCGGATCGTCCGGAGCTGGTGGAGGCGGTGGAATCTCTGACTCGAAGAACGGTGGTTTCGCAGAACGCTCTGGCGGAGCGGATGTCCGAAGACGTTTCCCGTGGAATGGTTCTGCCCGGAGTGCTGGCTCTTCTGCTGGTTGTGCTGATTACCCGCTGTTTTTTCCGGAATTCGGCGGATACGCTGACGGCGCTGCTTCCTGTTCTGACCAGTCTGTTGGTGACGGGTGCGGTGTTCGCGGTTTGCGGAATGGCGGTCAATCTTTCGGTTCTGATTGCGGCAATCATTCTCTGCGGACTTTCTGTCGATTACGGGATCTTCATGACAGGTTCCCTGCGGAACGGCTGTGTGGATAACGGGATTTTCAACGCCGTGACTCTTTCCGCCGTGACTTCCGCGGCAGGGGGGGCGACCGTGATTTTTACGCGGCATCCGATGCTGCGCGATGCCGGACTGACTCTGATGATCGGCATCACTGCCGCATGGCTGAC
>CALXMJ010000043.1 GCA_944389445.1 uncultured Victivallales bacterium
GCTTGACGCGAACCATCCGGGCCGGAAACCGTTCCGCGGAGAGATCCGGAACGGGGAGCTGATCGGCTATCCGGAGTCCCTGAGCCGGCATCTCGGCTTCACCCGCAAGGTTCTGATCCCCTCCACCGGCAAAGTCTACGGCATCCTGATCCGGGACGGAAAGAAAATGATGCACAGCTTCTGGTGGGAGACCATCGACATCCCGGACACAAACGGTCCGACCGACATGGTTCTTCTTCCGTTCAATTCCGCCATTCAGCCCCCGGACGCCCTTCTCCGTTTTCTGGCGGAGCGGACGCGGGAAAATTTCCGCTCTGCAGGTCTTCCGCTCCCGCGCACCTGGGCACAGCCCGGCGGCTGGGAGTGTTTTGTGGAGCCGGAGCGGATCGCCCGGATTTACGGCAGGGAGTTCGGCTATCTCTGCGGGAGCTGTGTGCCGCGCGCAACGGCGCAGACCTGCTGCTACAATGAGCCGGACCCGGCGATTCAGCGTTTCTGCATGCGTCCGGACTCCACGTCGCCGGACAACCGGGGCACATTCGCAGAGATGAAAAAACGCATTGCCGACGCAGTTGCCCGTCATGTTCCGACCGTGTTTCTCTCCCATCTGCAGATCCGGCGCTTTCCGGGCGGACGGGAGGCGTTTTTCCAAGGCTACGACGAACTGCTTGCATGGGTGAAACAGCACAACATCCCGGTCAAGACACATGAACAGTGGGCGGAAGAGCTGTACGATCATCCGTCTCTTCCACTGGAGGAGGTCATGCCCCCGCTGACCGTCGACCGGAACGGAGACGGAATTCCGGACGGCTATGATCTGAAAAACGGAGCGAAGTCCGATCTCCGGACCGGCCGCGTCGCTCTTCCTGCGGGCGGACGCCTTCACATTACAAAGCTCGGGGGGATTGATCGGGGACCCGGCCGTTTTTCCGTGGAAGTGCAAGGGCCGGCCGGCGCGCTGGTCACAATTGAGTTCCGCTACATGATCCGGAACGGGAAGCCGAGTGCGGAACGGAAAGCCTTCCGTCTGAAAGGGAACAGCTGGGAGAGCTGTTCCGGAACGCTTTCGGTTCCGTCCGGAGCGGTCACGCTCCACTATACGCTTTCCGCCCCGGAAACTCCGATTGAAATCCGTTCTCCGAAGCTGAAAAGCGACAGCCGCTCCTGACCGGATCGGAGAACGGCTCCGTCATCGGCGCCTGCCGCCCCCGGATGGAACGGAACTCACTGCGGCGGGAAAACCCGGAGCGATGTTTTCGGAAGATGCAGAGCTTTCCGGGTCGTCTCCATCGCGCGGAGATAAAAAGCCTCCGTCCGCCGGAAACAGGCCGGGAGATTCTCTCTTTTCCAGTTTTCCCGCAGGAACTCCAGATCCTCCTTCATCCGCGCCATGCACTCGTCATACAGGCGGATCTGCGGTTCGAGCTCCTTCTGCGTGAACCAGATTCCGCCGGTGTTGTGGGCATGCAGGAAGCAGAGTTTTGCGCGCAGGGCCGTTGCGAGAACCCGTTTTGAAAGGGCTCGGAGATCGGAAAACAGCTCCGGCTGGGCCGCGTCGGCGGAAAACGCGGAGTCGAACCATGCGACGGCGGAACGGACATCCCGGATCAGCTGGTCCAGCTTGTCCGGATCGGTCATCCCGGCGCCGAGACAGAGTCCCCGCGAATCCGGGTCCTCCAGCAGACGGGCCGGCAGCAGCGGCCCCCGGTAGAGGAGTTCCGGACGCCAGTATCTTGTTCCTCCGGCATCGAGGAGGATCCGGAAAGCGGCTCGGAAACCGTCGTCGCGCCGGTTCAGGATCAGCGATTCGGCATCGGCGATGAAATCCTCCTGCGAATAGTCGGCGTTCCCGAACGCCTTCAGCGCATAGACGGTTCCGAGAATGGTCAGGACATAGGGATTGACATTCTCATACGATCCCCAGTCGGAAACGACGAACGCTTCCGCCTCCGCACCGAGCTCCCGCCAGATTGCCACATTTTCCGACAGGCGCTCAAACGGCAGAAAGACATATTCCGCCATATCGTTTCCGGTCACCCAGAACCGATGGCCTTCGACTGCCGCGGCGTGGCGGCAGTAGTGGTAGTTTTCCACCTCATAGACCTCGTTTCTTCCACAGTACGCCCAGTTGACCATCACGATCTCCTTTGAAAGCAGCGGACGCAGTTTCGGATAGACGATCGATTCATCGGCATAGAAGAGCATGGTTTTGCCGAGCGGACGGAGAAAGGCGGCGATGTCGTTGACATAATCGGCGAATGTCTTCTCCAGTCCGTGCTTTTCCAGATAGGCGCGGCTCCGGCCGAGTCCGAGATCGAACGCTTCGTCGCCGCCGCAGTGGACGTAGTCCGAAGAGAAGTATGGGATGACCTCTTTCAGGTACATTTTCATCTTTTCCCGGAATTCCGGCTGATCGATCCGGCAGCAGTGTCCGCCCTCCGGGATGTCGCGGTATTTCTCCATCTCCGGAAGCGCCAGAAGATTCTCCAGATGGCTGAGAATTTCAAAATGCGGAATCAGTTCCAGTCCGAGCGCATCCGTACAGGCGCGGATCTGTGCCAGATACTCCGGGGTAACCGGATTTTCTCCTGCGCCCACGGCGGGAAACACCGAGTTCTCCACCACGTTCTCGAGATAGAGCTGCACGCCGTCCAGTCCGTACGGGCGGAGAAGTTCAAGGTGTCGGGCCACCGTCTCCGGGCGCGGGACTCTTCCCCGTGCAATATCGTATTGAAGAATTTTTTTCATAAGAACCATCCTTATTTGATATTCCGGATACTATATCCATTCCTCCCGGAAAAACAATTCCGGATCTCATCTTTTCCGATTTTTTCATCGAATCCCGAACACCGGGAGAAACTTCGGAACCAAATCCCGCTTTTTCTCCGAAAATCTTAATTTCCCCTCTTGACAAATCTGCTCAAATAGAGTATAATTATTGATACGAATATATTTGTATAACTATTTTTGTATGGAGTTGCAGCGAATGGCGGCGGAACGGAAAATACGACGGATCACCCTCCGGGATGTGGCACGGAGCTGCAATCTGTCGGTTCCGACGGTTTCGCAGATTCTGAACAACCGCGCCTCGAATTTCAGTTCCGAGGAGACGCGGCGGCTGGTGCGGGAAACGGCGGAAAAACTCGGCTATCAGCCGAATCTCGGGTACAAGCTCATGCGCGGAATCAGCACAAAGACCGTCGCGCTGATCATCGGGCATGCAAACATGAAAGATCTCGAATACGTCCGTCAGCTGATCTTCATGGTTCTGGAACATCTGAGTCGTGCAGGATACGCCGTATACATTGAGACCATGCCATCCGACTGGTCCAAACGGGCGGGCATCATACGGAATCTCATCCAGCGCGGAGCCGAGCATTTTATCTCCATCAACACGCCGTGTGAATGGGAAGATCTTGAATTGTAAAAAGAAAAAATGGGCATTACAATGATGTGTGTCTTTGAACAATACAAGCATTCGATTTATGTCGATAT